>DAOVYA010000021.1 GCA_030635865.1 Gammaproteobacteria bacterium
GTTGAGATAGATGATCAGGCCGATGATCGCGAGAAATCCGGCGCCATACAGGCCCCATTCAACGGGACTTCGATCCGCGTTGCGCGCACCTTCGAGGCTGATGTCGGCGGCAATTGAACCGAGATAAACATTATGCAGCGAGAGCGGAATGATGCCGACGAAGGTCCCACCCATAAATCCGCGCAACGAGAACTTCGTCAGCCCGAAAAAATAATTGGAAAGCTTGAAGGGAAAGAACGGCACCAGGCGTGATAGCAGTATGATCTTCCAGCCTTGTGGTGTGAGTTCCTCGCTGACCAGTCTGAGCCTGGCGTGTTGCAGCACAAACTGCGAGGCCCGGTCACCGAACAGATAGCGCGCAATCAGGAAGGCCAGTGTCGCGCCCAGTGTCGTCCCGACCACCACATAGAACGTGCCCTCAACCACGCCAAATATGAAACCGGCACCGATGGTAAACAACACGCCCGGAAGCACGAGCACAACCACCAGCACCATTAGCAGAACAAACAGCAGCGGCCCCCAGATGCCTTGTGCATCCAGCCAGTTAAGCAACCGCAGCACCTCCTCGTGGGCGTCGAAATACACCAGCGCGGCGGTCACCAGCGCAACAAACAGGAGACTGATGACAATTACATGAAAAATTGATGGTTGCTTTGCCATATTAATAATTAAACTTTCACAGCACTATCACACAAGGTTATGTATTGCGTATATCAATGTTCACGATGCCAGATCAACTCCTTGTCCTTGTAGACCTCTTTTATCCGGTGCAACGGTATGCTATGCACTACACCATCATGATCAAGCAGATCAAATGAGAAATGATCGCCGGGTTCGAAGAAAATCTCGCGCAGTGGAACGCGAACAATACGGTCTGCAACCCTGTCATAGTAGCCGATGACGAAATCACCCTGACCGAATTCCTTGTCCCAGTGAATGCGATTGAGCAATTCGTGGATCGGGATCATGGGGGTGACTACATCATACCCATCCCTTCCCGACCTCCTCCGGGAGCCTCTGGTCCGTGCTGTTCACCGACCATCACCTCGGTGGTGATCATCAGGCCTGCGACAGAGGCGGCGTTCTGTAACGCCACCCGGACAACTTTGGTGGGATCGATAATGCCCATTTCCATCATGTCGCCGTACTCACCGGTCTGGGCGTTATAGCCGTAATTACCCGGATTTCCTTTTACCCGGTTCAGTACTACCGAGGGATCTATTCCAGCATTGGCTACAATCTCGCGTAGCGGCTGCTCCACCGCGCGTAACACGATGTCAATGCCGATACCCTGATCAGGGTTATCACCCTGCAGCTTACCTGACCGGACAGCCTGCAGCGCCCGTATCAGGGCAACACCACCACCCGGTACTACCCCCTCCTCTACGGCGGCTCGGGTTGCGTGCATGGCGTCTTCCACGCGGTCCTTTTTCTCCTTCATCGCAATCTCGGTTGCCGCACCCACCTTGAGCACGGCAACACCACCGGCGAGCTTGGCCACGCGCTCCAGAAATTTCTCCTTATCGTAGTCGGATGCAGTTTCATCGGCCTGCTTGCGGAGTTGCGTGATTCGCGCCTTGATATCTTCCGGCTTGCCGCTGCCGCCTATGATCGTGGTAGTGTCTTTTTCGACAACGATTCTTTTCGTTGCACCCAGATCATCCAGAGTCGCCTTTTCCAGCGACAAGCCGACTTCCTCGGAAATAACACTACCGCCCGTCACAATGGCGATATCCTGCAACATTGCCTTGCGACGGTCACCGAAGCCGGGGGCCTTGACCGCGACCACCTTGATGATCCCCCGGATTGCATTGACCACCAACGTGGCCAGGGCCTCGCCCTCAATATCTTCAGCAATGACCAGCAAGGGCTTGCCGCTCTTGGCAATACCTTCCAGCAAAGGCAGCAGGTCATGGATATTGGAAAGTTTCCTGTCGTACAACAGGACCAGGGCATCCTCCAGTTCCGCACTCATATCTTCCGGATTGTTGACGAAGTAGGGTGACAGGTAGCCCCTATCAAACTGCATACCCTCGACCACTTCCACCTCATTCACCAGCCCGGAGCCCTCTTCCACCGTGATGACGCCTTCCTTGCCGACTTTTTCCATGGCTTCCGCAATTATCTGACCAATATCTGCATCCAGGTTGGCGGAAATCGTGCCGACCTGGGCAATGGCCTTGCTGTCTGCACAGGGCGTGGAGAGATTCCCGAGTTCCTCAACCATCTGATCCACGGCCTTGTCGATGCCGCGCTTGAGGTCCATGGGATTCATGCCGGCAGCAACCGCCTTGAGACCCTCTTGCAGCATGGAGTGCGCCAATACCGTTGCCGTTGTCGTCCCGTCACCGGCAAGATCAGAAGTACGTGAGGCAACCTCTTTCACCATTTGCGCCCCCATGTTTTCGAACTCATCTTCGAGTTCGATTTCCTTGGCCACGGATACACCATCCTTGGTTACCGCTGGCCCTCCAAAGCCTTTCTGTAATATGACATTCCGGCCTTTGGGACCCAGGGTCGCCTTCACAGCACAGGCCAGGATACCTGCACCGTGGGCCATGCGCTGTCGCGCGTCATCACTAAACCTGATTTCCTTTGCTACCATGTCAGATCTCCCGGATTCATTGCATCAACCTGACGCAACCACTCATCGTGCTTCTGTTTGCATGCGTACTTTTACAGCACTACTGGTCTTCTGCTATCACTGGTTACTGTTTATACCTGTATACCTGTTTATTGATGCCCGCATTGATCCTGATCAATGTTCCCGGCCTTAATGGAACCTGAGGCAATACTCAATATTCCGAGTATCAGGTCTGGATAATTCATGTTTGCAAGAGGTTGATATTGATGCACATCAATAACCTTATTCTCAAATGTAACTATACTTATTCTGAGTGCGTTTATCGCTTGATGAGGGATTGTGACATGCAAAGTAAATATTTGTTGAGTGTTGTACTGGTTGGTGCTCTTGTATTCTCCGGATGTGCGGAGACCCCCCGGCATGAGCAACAAGGGATGGTGATCGGGGGCATACTGGGTGGCCTGCTGGGATCGCAGGTCGGTAGTGGAGACGGAAGAACGGCAGCCATCATTGTGGGAACAATGGCCGGCTCCATGATCGGTGGTTCTGTGGGGAGATCCATGGATGATACGGATCGCCTGAAAGCCGCGCACACCCTGGAAACAGTGCGCACAGGCGTACCGTCCGCCTGGCGGAATCCTGATACGGGCAACCAGTATACTGTCGTGCCCACGCGCACCTACGAGAGCAGTGCCGGCCCCTGCCGTGAATACACGATTGATGCCATGGTCGGCGGAAACAGGGAAAAGGTCTATGGGACAGCCTGCCGGCAGCCGGATGGCAGTTGGAAGGTTCAGGGATGAAGCACCTGTGGCGTAAACATCACTATGGAGGCCCCCAATGACAACGTCAGAAACCCATGTCCGGACATTTGATTCAACACTCCAGACCACGCACCGCTGGCTTCGCGAACTCGAACTGCTCGCCTCATTGGACAATGAATCCGAGGCCTATTCCGTACTGCGCGCCGTACTCCATGCCCTGCGCGACCGCTTGCCCGCCGATGAAGCAGTCCATCTCGGCGCACAGCTGCCCATGCTTATCCGTGGTTTCTATTATGAAGGCTGGAAACCGAGCGCCACGCCGAAAAAACAGCGTTCACTTGAGGCTTTTCTCGAGGGCATGCAGCCACTGCCAGGGCTGGGAGGAGAGTTGAGCCCCGAGCAGGCGTTACGCAATGTCTTCATGATGCTCGATCACCGGGTCAGCGAAGGTGAAATAGCCGACGTGCGCGAGGCGATGCCCGAAGAGGTTCGTGATCTGTGGCCGACGCATTGATCTACCCGTCACGAACAGGTTTTTGCGCTTCAGTCGCGGTCCGATGAAAGCGGCCGGGTAATGGTGAAGGCACCACGGATATCACCTTCCCTGAAGCCGCGTGCCTGGTCATCGGGATAAAGCTTCTCCAGCCGGGTTGTCACGGTACTGTCGATACGGGTTCCATGACATACCAAACATATTTCCTGTGTCGGTATGGCTTTCATGTACCGAAAGACATCTTCACCATCTACTTCAACGACCTCGTAGTGTTCCATCGTCCCGGGGTCCTCGCCGGATTGTTTACGCTTCTCAAACGACTCCAGCACGGATAGTTCCCAGGCATCCGGGGCATTGTCGGGGTTGCGGACCTTGAGGCTGGTGCGGCCTACATCCCAGCCCTTGCGGGCACTGTAGGTGTTGGCGATACCCGGTGCGGTCAGGTTGCAGACACTGATGGCATTAACCGGCCCGCCGTCCCGCATGCCTTGCCCAAGCTCGGTCTTGAGGGCCTGCATGAATTCCTTTGTCACGGCCCGGCTGGCAGCCGCCTCGCGAGCGTACTCGCCTGCGTGAGCGTTAGCGAGAGCCAGTACGCCGATTACTACCAGTGTCATCAATCCTTTCATGATCGGTAATATACTCCGCAAATCTGCTGCCCAGGTCCTTGATTCAGATCAACCGATGGCTGCTCTCCCTTCCATGATACCGGTCAACCCGTGCCAGGGCCGGTTCGATTTGAATGCTGAAGGCATGATATGTGCCACTTCGCCGGTGTTGCGTCAACTTCCCCACTCTGGATTCAACAAGCTGAAGACGGTTATTGATCCTGGTCAAAATACCGGTCCGGCAATTGTGTACTAATATTAATCATGAGAAACAATGAGACGATACCTGGAATAACTGCAGAGCAGGGAAGAGCCATGACAACATCCTTCATCACCGGTTTTAATCGACTAACAGGAAAATCAACATGACTAGCGAAGCTGACCCCATTATCGATGCGTGGTATCACCACCCGGAAAAGGCACAAAAATTCAAGGTCACTGCACTCGACGATCATGCAGCTACTGTTGAAATCCAGTACTTCGATGGCAATATCGATGAGCTTGATCTCGACACCTGGTACGGTCTCGACATTGAACGTATTGAGGCCCCCGAGGACTGGACCGGCCCCATGGACAATATCGAAAAGGATGACCTGAATCCGGTCGGTACTGAAATGCGACGTGAGGACTGGGAGGCACCCTACAGTGAAGTGGGCGAAAAGCGTCGCGCCGGGCCGAGGACCCCTGCTGAAGGAGAGGAAGAACCGGAGGATGATTGGGGTGAAGGACGACCGGAAGAGGAGCCTTTGGAAGGGCCAAAGTAATCAGGCGCTCGCCGGAGCCCTGAAGGATCGCCAGGAAACGGCGCGCTGTAATGATACGGGTGCACAGAGAAAACTGCTGCAAAGTCGGGGTCTTGATATGTCGCAAGGACAAACAGTCCAGCCTGTTGTCTAATTTTTATTATGGGGTTCATTCACTGCATTCCCCGCTGATGAGGTACCCGGGATGCGTACAGACACAGAGAAAGAAACAGAACGCCTCTATGGCAAACTTCACCATCTTGGCTGGAGCAGGGGTGATTGCGAGCTCATCGCGCCAGTCACACAGGAGATAAACGAACTCAAGAAAGAGCAGAATGCCATCATCCTGGTCCATTCCTCCCAGACCCCGGATATTATGTACGGCGTCGGCGACTACATCGGCGACTCCTATGGTTTGAGCGTCAGGGCGACCGAACACCCGGCACAAAAGATCATCTTCAGTTCAGTCTATTTCATGAGCGAAACCGCCAAGCTGCTTAACCCCGACAAGGAAGTGCTGGTCCCGCGGGTGGCAGGCTGTTCACTGGCAGACTCGATTACGGGCGAGCAGGTACGGGACCTGCGTAATGAACATCCCGATGCCGGGGTTGTGTGTTATGTAAACACCTACGCCGAGGTCAAGGCCGAGAGCGATGCGTGCTGCACTTCTGCCAACGCGGTGGAGGTAGTGGAGGCCATGCCACAGGATGAAGTCCTGTTTATCCCTGACAGGTTGATGGGACTCAACCTTGCAAAGATCACCTCGAAAACCATCCTCACATGGGACGGTACCTGCGTGGTGCACGAGGGCTTTGATGTCGACTCGGTACGGGATATTCGGAAACGGTTTCCCGGCGTGAAAATTCTCGCCCACCCCGAGTGTACCCCGGGACTGGTTTCCGAAGTCGACTATGCCGGCGGAACGTCGGGTATGCTCAACTACGTAAAGACCTCGAACGCAAAGACCTTCATGCTGGTCACCGAGTGCGGTCTTACCGACCGCTTCAAGGCGGAATTCAGGGACAAGGAGATCGTCGGCACCTGCATCCTGTGCCCCTACATGAAGCAGATCCAGCTTGAGGATGTGCTCAAGGCATTGAAGGACCCGGCGCCGGAGCAGTACATTGAGATTCCGCCGGAAATCGCGGCCCGCGCGAAGCATAGCCTGGACAGGATGTTCGAACTGGAGAAGGAAGGCAAAGCGCTGCTGGAAAAACAGGGCAGGAGCGCCCTGCCCTGGACGGCATGAACCAGTATGTGGAGCCACTTTCATCATGAGGCCGACATCGGGGTGCGCGGCACCGGCCAGACACGGGAGGAAGCCTTCGAGGAAGCGGCCCTGGCCCTGACGGCTGTTATCACCGACCCTGAGTCGGTGACCTGTTCCGAGTCGGTGACCGTGGACTGCGAGGCCCCCGACCAGGAACTGCTGTTCGCTGACTGGCTCAATGCCCTGGTCTTCGAGATGGCGACCCGCAAGATGCTATTCAGCCGCTTTCGTGTCGAATTCGAAGGACTGTGTCTTCATGCCACCGCCTGTGGTGAGCCTGTCGACGTGGCCCGCCACCGGCCTGCAGCGGAGGTCAAGGGTGCAACCTATACCGAGTTGGAAGTGTGTGAAGACGAGCCGGGAAAATGGCGCGCCCAATGTATCGTGGACGTCTAGTCCTGTACGGTTATTTTGAGAGCAACTTATGGATACCTCAATTCTGACACGTGTTTCCGAGTTCGAATGGCGTATCGAGCCAGAGGGTGATATGCGTGTCCCGGGCATCATCTTTGCCAGCGAAGACCTCATCCAGGACATGGATGACAAGGTGCGTGAACAGGTCACCAATGTCGCCAAACTGCCCGGCATTATCAAGGCCTCCTACGCCATGCCCGATGCGCACTGGGGCTATGGCTTTCCGATTGGCGGGGTCGCCGCCTTCGACGCGGAGGCGGACGGTGTGATCTCGGCCGGTGGCGTGGGCTTTGACATCTCCTGTGGTGTGCGCGCGCTGCATACCGGGCTGCACCGCGCGGACATTGAACCGGTCAAGGAACGCCTGGCCGATGCCCTGTATCACACAATCCCGGTCGGCATCGGCAGCCACGGGGACATTCACCTCGACGAACCCGGGATGGACGCCATGCTGACAGGCGGCGCCCAATGGGCCGTGGGGCGTGGCTGGGGTGATAGTGCCGACCTGGAACGCATCGAGGAACATGGCTGCATGGCGGGCGCTAAACCCGCAGCGGTGTCCGCGCATGCCAAAAAGCGCCAGCGCAATGAGATGGGCACACTGGGTTCCGGCAACCACTACCTGGAGGTGCAGGAAGTCAGCGAGATTTTTGATCCGGCTACCGCCAGAACATTCGGCATCGCTTCCGGCGACATGATCGTCAGCATCCATTGCGGTTCCCGTGGCCTGGGACACCAGATCGGTACGGAATTTCTCAAAACAATGGTACTCCGTGCGCCAGAGTACGGTATCACGCTCCCGGACCGTGAACTGGCCTGTGCCCCGATCAAATCGGAGACCGGACAAACCTATCTCGGCGCGATGCGCGCTGCCATCAACTGCGCATTCGCCAACCGGCAGATCATCACCCACCTCACCCGGCAGGTCTTTGCGAAAATCCTCCCGGAGGCAACACTGACACTGCTCTATGACGTATCACACAATACCTGCAAGGTAGAGGAACATATTATCGATGGTCAGCCACGGCGGCTGTATGTACACCGCAAGGGGGCAACGCGCGCTTTCGGACCCGGACACCCGGACCTGCCGACGGCCTTTCGCGAGTCCGGCCAGCCCGTGCTGATTGGCGGCTCGATGGGAACGGCCTCACATGTACTGGCAGGCAACCCGGGCAATGAATCCCTGTCGTTCTCCTCGGCATGTCATGGCGCCGGACGCGCCATGAGCCGCCGCAAGGCGTACAAAATCTGGAAAGGACGCCAGGTCATCGACAACCTTTACGAGCAGGGCATCATCATTCGCAGCCCCTCCTCCCGCGGCGTGGCCGAGGAGGCACCTGGCGCCTACAAGGATGTGAATGCTGTCGTCAATGCGGCGGACAAAGCAGGCCTGGCACGCAAGGTTGCCCTGTTGAAGCCGGTCGTTTGCATCAAGGGATAGCCTCAACTATTCGATGCATCCTCTTGTTTATTCTGGATCTTATCCATAATGATACAAGACAGCCATATCCATGTCGGCACCTCGGGCTGGTCCTACGATCACTGGAAGGGACCGTTCTACCCGGGGAACCTCCCCGGCAACCGGATGCTGGAATACTATGCGCAGCATTTTCGAAGCGTGGAGATCAACTGTTCTTTTTATCGCCTCCCGGAGAAAAAGACCTTGCAGCACTGGTACGAATGCACCCCGGATGACTTTCTGTTTACCGCCAAGGCCAGCCGCTACATCACCCACATGAAAAAACTCAAGGACCCTCAGGAGAGCGTACCTGTCTTTCTGGACCGCATCAGCCTTCTCAAAGACAAGCTCGGCCCGGTTCTGTTTCAACTTCCACCACGCTGGCGCTTCAATGCAACACGTCTGGGCGCCTTTCTGGACAGCTTGAGTAATGAGTTCCGTTACGCATTTGAATTCCGGGACCATAGCTGGCTGAACCGGGAAGCCTTTGAACTACTGGCCCGGCATAACATGTCATTTTGTATCTACGAGCTGGAAGGATTTGTAACGCCAGATGAAATTACGGCCGATCACATCTATGTACGCCTGCACGGACCTGGTGACGCATACCAGGGCAGTTACAGTCACAAGGCCCTGTCTGACTGGGCCGGGACCTTGACGGACTGGGCGAGTCGGGGAAACACGGCGTATTGTTACTTCGACAATGACCAGCTCGGTTACGCGGTAAAAAATGCGGGCCGGCTGCAAAAAATACTGTCGCAGCAATAATATCAGGCAAACATTTCAAGGCACTCATTTACGTCCAGATCCAGCCTGCATGCATTTTGAGAGAAGTTCCGGTTTACGGTCCAGAAATGCGTAAATATTCCTGAGGCGTCGACTTGAAATTTCTATATTGAATCGTTCGGCTAACAGCTTGCGCGCGTCTTCCAGTGAACCGGGGGCCGGCGTCAGGCGTTGCAGAAAACCGGAAACGTCTTCGTTCACCGCCCATGGATAGATCAGCCAACGCCACTTAATGATTTTTCTGGCGTAATAATCCACTTTAAAATGGGTAACGGCCTTATGGTGCATGACGGCAGTACGAATCTCGCCGGGCTGAAATGCCTGCAGATGTTGCATTGCGACTTCCAGGGTATCACCCGTATCATTGACGTCATCAACAAGAAGAACCCGCAAATCCCTGATATCGGCCTTGAGCGGATACCGAATGACAGCCTCCTCCTGCCGATTTGCACCCGATAGATAATGTTCAATCTTGATACTGGTCAGTCCCATTATATTCAGATAGTCACATAGCAGCCGGGCCGGCACGTAACCCCCACGGCCTATGGCGATGACCAGGTCAGGGCGGTAACCCGACTCCCTGATCAATCCCGCGAGGCGTTGGCACAGCCGTTCCGTCTCTGACCATGAAATCAGTTCACAGCGCATTTGTTCCGGCATATGTAAATCCTGGTAATCGTTCATTCCCCCTCGCGTTCGATATCGCAGCAATGGGCATCACGCACCTCGCCAACCTGCCCCGCAGCTGGTGCCGAACTCAGTATTTCTCCTGTTACGGGATTGGGCCGGAAGGTGGTACAGCCTTTCAGACCGTGCTTATAGGCCAACTCGTACAGGCCTCTGAATTCATCAAACGTGCAGTCATCCGGCACATTGATGGTCTTGGAAATCGCGCTGTCCACATGGGGCTGTAGCATGGCCTGCATCTCCAGATGTGCGTCTGGCGGCAGTGAACAGGCATCGACGAATTCGGCCGGCAGATTCGCTGTATCACCGCCCTGCTCCCTCCAGGCCCGTAACGCATAATCCTCCAGGTCGAAGCGCTCATACTCCCCTTCACGGTTAAGCACCTTCCGGGAAAACCGGAAATCGAACACCGGTTCAATACCACTGGAAACGTTGTTGGCGAGCAGGCTGATTGTCCCGGTCGGGGCAATGGCCGTCAGGTGACTGTTGCGTATGCCATGCTCCGCAATCCCTGAACGAATATCTTCCGGCAGCGATCGGATAAAGCTGCTATCGAGAAAAGCCTCTCGTTCGAAGAATGGAAAGCAGCCTTTTTCACGGGCCAGCTGGATGGAGCTGCGGTAGGCCGCATGACAGATCGTCTCCATCACCCGGGCCGCTTCGCGCCGAGCCGTCGCCTCCCCATAATGCAGCCCCAGCATGATCAGGGCATCGGCCAGCCCGGTGATCCCGAGGCCGAGGCGGCGGCTGCCCCGGGCCTGCATGGCCTGCTTTTCCAGCGGGAATTCCGAACAATCGATCACATTGTCCAGCAAACGCGTGGCAATCCCGACAGTGTCTCGAATGGCATCGAGATCCAGACGGGCTCCGGCAGTAAAGGGATTGCGAACAAACCGGACAAGGTTCACGGAGCCAAGATTGCACGCCCCGTATGGCGGCAGCGGGATCTCGCCGCAGGGATTGGTCGTGGTGATGGATTCCCGGTAGGCAAGATTATTGGATTCATTGATGCGGTCTACAAACAACACGCCCGGTTCGGATATGTCATAGGCCGCGCGCATGATGCGCTCCCACAGTTTGCGTGTAGGTTGGCGGGCAAACACCCTGCAGGGAACAGGTTCGTTACAGCCGGGCCACCGGCACATCACGGTTTCTGCATTGATATCCTGTTCCAGTGAATCATCGGGAAACATCAGCGGCCAGTCCTTGTCGGCCTCGACTGCTGCCATGAATGCATCGGTAACCTGGACTGACAGGTTGAAGTGGCGCAATCGTCCGGGCTCGCGCTTGACCTCGATGAAGGTCTCGATATCCGGATGGTCGCAGCGCAGGCTGGCGATCATGGCGCCGCGGCGTGCACCGGTGGACAGCACCGTGGTACACATGGCATCCCAGATATGCATAAAGGACACCGGGCCGGATGCGATACGCCCGGTTGCCCTGGCCACGCAGTTCCCGGGACGCAGGGTGGAAAAATCGTAGCCCACGCCGCCGCCCGCCTGCATGGTCAGCGCACCTTCCTTGAGGGCCTCGAAGATGCTTTCCATGTCATCCTCGATCAGCCCCATCACGAAACAGTTAAACAGGGTAACGCGGCGGGCGGTCCCCGCGCCTGCCAGGATGCGGCCACCCGGCAAAAAGCGAAAGCCGCGAAGCACCTCATAAAATGCTTCTTCCCAGCGGTCCTGTTCAACAGGCTCAACCGCGGCAGCCGTTCGGGCTACACGCTGCCAGGTCTCCTCGATGCAGACCTCCGGTACCTTGCCCCCGTTCAGCCAGCGGTACTTTGTCTCCCAGATATGGCGCGCAATGGGAGTAACCAGCCAGGATTTTCCAGCAGTTGTCATGGCGTTAATGTTATATCTGATTCTGCGGTCCGAACACTCTGCACGGTCAGCCTCGCGCACACCCTGCTACTGCCCGGCCCCTGCTGACCCGCGCAACTGCTGTGAACCCGTATCGATAAGCGCCTGGATCTGGTCAGCCTCCAGGATCTCTTTTTCCAACAATGCTTCGGCCAGGATATTGAGTTGTTCGCGGTGCTCCGACAGGACCTCCTGCGCTTTTTTCTCGAGCTCCCCGATAAGCTTACAGACCTCGTCATCAATCAGTTGCGCCGTATGTTCACTGAAATCGCGCGCCTGAGCCATCTCGCGCCCGAGAAAGATATGTTCCTCGCCGCGCCGAAAGGCGACCGGTCCCAGCTTCTCACTCATGCCCCACTGGCTGATCATGCGCCGCGCCAGGATTGTTGCCTGTTTGAGGTCGTCCTCTGCGCCACTACTGAGTTCACCGAACACAATCTTCTCCGCAATACGGCCACCCAGCATGATCGTTATGCGGTCCCTGAGAAAACTTTCAGACAGGGTGTAACGTTCCTCTTCCGGCATTTGCTCGGTCGCGCCCAGTGCCCGGCCGCGAGGAATGATGGTTACCTTGGCCAGAGGGTCCGTATTGGGCAGCAGGCAGGCCAGCAAGGCATGACCGGACTCATGGTATGCCACGCGTTTCTTCACCTCTTCATCGAGCACGGTTTCACTCTCGGCGCCGAGAACAATCTTGTCGTGCGCCACATCAAGAATCCTCGCGTCGACTTTTTCCATGTACGCGCGCCCTGCAAGCAGGGCCGCTTCATTCATCAGGTTCTCCAGGTCTGCCCCTGAGAACCCGACTGTACGGGCCGCCAGATTCCCCAGATCAACATCATCGGCAAGCGGTATATCGCGTGCA
>DAOVYA010000306.1 GCA_030635865.1 Gammaproteobacteria bacterium
AAAACTCGCGTCATAACAGGTCAGGCAGGCAATTTTCTCGCCCCGTTGCTTCATCCCTTGCAAGGTGGCAAGCGTGACCGGTGAGTTTTTATCTTTGTTCGTCATTGATAATTACTTTTCCCGGGAAACTCTGAATTATTCGTCACTTTGTTCCTCGGTAACTGCTCCATGCGTTACTCTACCTCCTACATCCATGTAGTCGTCGCAATGACGGGTTAATCTAGATAACCGCCGACATCGGGTTGAAGTACTGCCGCCCTTTCGTGGTGGTATATATCTGATCCAGCAAGGCCGCATAATCCTCGTCGCTATCGACAAGATTAATATTCGCAGCATTCACGATCAACAATGGCGCTGCCTCATAGTCAAGGAATAGTCGGGCGTAGGCCTCGGACAGGCGTCGCAAATATTTTATATCAATCCTGCTCTCGTAGCGGATGCCGCGTTTGGCAATGCGTTTCAGCAGGATATCTACAGGCGCCTGTAGATAAATAACCAGGTCCGGTACCGGCGCATCCACGGTAACATGATCATAGACCTGTTGATAAAGCTTCAGTTCCTCGACATCCAGCGTCAGCCCGGCAAACAGGCAATCCTTTTCCATCATGAAATCTGCGACACGTACCGGTTGAAACATGTCGGCCTGGCGCATGGCCTCTATCTGACGCGCCCGCTGGAACAGGAAAAACAACTGCGCCGGCAACGCACCTGCTCGCGGGTCCTCGTAAAAACGTTCCAGGAAAGGGTTCTCGTCGGAGCCTTCCAGCACCAGGTCAGTCTCGAAACTCTGTGCAAGGCGCTGCGCCAGGCTGGTCTTGCCAACGCCGATCGGTCCTTCAACAACAATATAACCCGGACGTTCTCCAGCCATTAACCGGTTACCAGTTTTTTCACAGAATGATTTTCACACAGGCCCAGCAGACCACTCAACTTCCCCAGCTTCGGGATACTTATGTTTCCGGCAATCTCGGCCAGCGGAATGATGACAAAATCACGTTCATGCATGCCAGGATGCGGCACGATCAGGTCCTTCTTTTTGATCCTGTTTTTACCGTAGAGCAGTAAATCCAGGTCCAGTATGCGCGGCCCCCATTTTTCACCATCCCGGCTACGCCCCTGCATGTCTTCAATCTTTACCAGTTCGCGGTACAGGTCCTCGGCAGACAGCAAGGTATCCAGGGCCGCAACCGCATTCACGTAATCAGGCTGGTCTTCCGGACCCATGGGCTTGCAGCTATAAAGACTGGATTTCGCAAAAAGAATTGAGTCAGGCAGGTACTCCAGTTCTTCAAAGGCTTCCTTTACCTGTGCAACCGGGTTGTCCAGGTTGCTTCCAATACCAATGTAGGCACGAATAGTCATTATTGATTTCCCTCGGACCGGCTTCGTGACCGGTGACGCCGCCGGCCTTTCCCCTGGCGTGACCTGTTATCTGCCTGTGCAGCTTGTGGCGGGTGTTTTTGCTGGTAGTCCGTCCACCATTCACCCAGATCTCTTGACACCTCGCCGGCTTCGCCGCGCAACAACAAAAAGTCATAGGCTGCGCGAAAACGCGGGTGAGCAAGTACACGCAGGCTGCGGCGACCACCCATGCGTTCCAGCCGTAACTGTAACATCCATATCTCGCGCATGGGCAATGAAAAACGTTTTGGCAATGACATAATCCCCGCCTGCTCGGAAATGATCTGTGAGCCCGCATGCTGCAGGGCCTCGGCCTTGTGCTGGCCCTCGGCTTCCAGCCTTGCTGCACGCTCACGCACCGGTTGCCAGAGGAACAATGCGAACAGGAAAGCCGGCGTTACCGGTTTATCCTGTGCAATACGAGTGTCGGTATTTTCCATGCCCCGGCTAATCAGTGTTA
The DNA here is from genome assembly GCA_030635865.1 of Gammaproteobacteria bacterium. Taxonomy (GTDB): domain Bacteria; phylum Pseudomonadota; class Gammaproteobacteria; order UBA9214; family UBA9214; genus UBA9214. The sequence continues at coordinate 1,862 of DAOVYA010000306.1, forward strand.
ACGGAAAATGTTCTTCCTCGTGCGTCAGGGCTTGTTCCGTGAGCGGGAACAACTGGCCGAACAATGTGTAGTGACGCAGCATTTCGAAGTTTGCCAGTGCATGGCCACCCATGAATAATTTCAACATCTCGTCAAACAGGCGTGCAGGAGGAATATCCCCCAACAAGGGCGCCAGTTGCCAGATCGGCTCTTCGCTGTGTTCCTCGATACGGAACCCCAGCTTGGTGGCAAACCGGACGGCACGCAACATGCGCACCGGGTCCTCACGATATCGGGTCACGGGATCACCGATGAGGCGTAACAGGCCTGCATTGATATCCTGCATACCCCTGGCGTAGTCAGTAATCGAAAAATCTGCAATGTTGTAGTAGAGGGCATTAACCGTGAAGTCACGGCGGAGGGCATCATCTTCAATATTGCCGTAAATATTGTCGCGCACGATACGGCCTTCATCATCGATATGGCGCTCATCCCTGTCTTCCTTTTCACCCTGCAAGGCACGGAAGGTCGCCACTTCTATGACTTCACGACCGAACAGGACATGCGCAAGGCGAAAACGGCGGCCAATCAGGCGGCAGTTGCGAAACAGCCTGCGCACATCTTCCGGGGTCGCATCTGTTGCGATATCGAAGTCTTTTGGCTCACGCCCCAGTAACAGATCACGCACACCGCCACCCACCAGGTGCGCCTGGTAACCGGAATCCTTTAATCGATATAACACCTTCAGCGCATTGGGGCTGATATTGCTGCGGGAGATTGAATGCTCTGCCCGGGTGATAATGTCGGGTTCGGTGTGGGTCTTGATGCTTCCTGCTTCGCTCACTGTATTCGCTTGTAGATGGAAAGGTTGGGCGTATAATACCAC
>DAOVYA010000251.1 GCA_030635865.1 Gammaproteobacteria bacterium
ACCTTGTTGGGGTGCTCGCGGCGCCGGCGGTTGACCATGTTAAAGGCGAACACCGTCATCATGAAGAACGGGAGCGGCTCAAGCGCCGAGAAGATCGATCCCCACCACTGCCAGTATTCCGGGGCGCCGATCCAGAAATAATGGTGGCCGGTACCGATAATGCCGCTGATCAGGGCCATGGCGATAATGACATACATCCATTTCTCGATGATCTCGCGGTCGACACCGGTCACCTTGATCAACACAAAGGCCAGGATCGAAGCCATGATCAGTTCCCAGACACCTTCCACCCACAGGTGCACCACCCACCACCAGAAGAACTTGTCGTAGACAACATTGACCGGGTTATAGAAAGAGAACAGGAACAACAGGGCCAGACCGACCAGGCCGGTGAGCAACACCATGCTCACGACTGTCTTGCGTCCGGAGAGGATGGTCATACCGATGTTGTAGACGAAGCCCACTGCCACGATCACAATACCGATCTTGATAATGGTCGGCTGCTCGAGGAACTCGCGCCCCATGGTGGGCAACAGGTCGTTCATGGTGAGTTCGGCCAGCCGGGCATACGGCACCAGCAGGTAACCGAGAACGGTCAGCACACCGGCTATCAGGAAAAGCCAGAACAGGACACGTGCCAGCAGCGGACTGTACAGCTCGCGCTCGGACTCCTCCGGCACCAGGTAATAGGAGGCGCCCATAAAGCCGAACAGCAACCAGACGATCAGCAGGTTGGTGTGCACCATGCGGGCAACATTGAACGGGATCTCCGGAAACAGGAAATCACCCGCGACATACTGCATCCCCATGATCAGGCCGAACAGGATCTGCCCGATGAACAGACCGATAGCAGCAATGAAATAGGGTTTTGCGATAGCTTGTGATTGATATTTCATAATGATCCCCTTATCCCTGGATGTTCGGCGGCCAGTTAGCCGTGTTAATACCGTTGACGTACTTCAGAAACTCGGCGACCGCCTGCAGTTCTTCATCACTTAAATTGAACTGCGGCATGCTGCGGCGGCCCGGAATTCCGTCTACAGGGCGGTACTTGATGAATGCGACGATTGCGTCGGTAGATTTGCCGAAGCGTTCATAGACATTGCCCAGTTCGGGCGCAAAGTAGGCGCCCTCACCCAGCAGGGTGTGACAACCGATACAATTGTTTACCTCCCATACCTTCTTGCCCAGCGCCACCTCTTCGGTGATCGCCTCGTGGTTATCCCGACTCGGCGTCTGGCCGATGGTATCGAAGGTCAATGCGAGAAATAACAGGATGAAGAACGCGCTTCCCCCGTAATAGATATTTCTCGCCACACTTTTGGTAAAGACTTCACTCATGGCATACCTTCCTTTTTTCCTGAAATAATAAGTAGTTACTGGTTTATACATTACACAATCCGTGCCAATATATTAGCTATTGATTTTATTAGAATAATATAATATGTTGTCACTTTGATATCTTCCATCTAGATATCTTTTCGATTGCTCGGATATCATTATGACTTCTACCCGATACAACAACGCACTCACCTCCATCGTTGCCGACCTGTCCCATGAGCTGCCAGCGGAAGAGCGCTACCAGCGCCTGTTGAGCGCCATGCAAGGCAGCTTCCCCTGCGATGCAGCAGCCATATTGAAACTGGAGAACAATCACCTCACGCCACTGGCCGTGGACGGGCTAAGCGATGACACCATGGGACGCCGCTTTGAGGTGGATGAACATCCACGCCTTGCCCGCCTGCTGCACTCCCGCGAACCGGTCCGCTTTGCAGCAGACAGCGACCTGCCGGATCCCTACGACGGCCTGGTGGAAACTGAAGACCAGTTACTGCACGTGCATGACTGCATGGGATCTTCCCTCTACCTGGACGACAAACCCTGGGGCGTACTCACCATGGATGCCCTGCAAACAGGTACGTTTGACCGGATTGATCCTGTTGAATTACGCACCTTTATCAGTTTGACCGAGGCAACGGTAAAGGCCGCAGAACTCATTGAAGAACTGGAGGCGCGCGTTGAACGCGGCCACCGTGTTGCCCGCGCCCTGGTCAAGGAAGGCAGTGATGTTGAAATCGTGGGTAAAAGTCCGGTCATAAAAAAGCTGCAGGAAGAAATTACCGTGGTTGCCCAATCCGATCTGACCGTGCTGATACAGGGTGAAACCGGTGTCGGCAAGGAGCTGGTAGCGTGGCAAGTGCACGCAAGTTCGCCACGCGCAGAATACCCGATGGTGTATGTAAACTGCGCCGCCCTGCCGGAAAATATCGCCGAGAGTGAATTGTTTGGTCACACCCGGGGCGCCTTTACCGGCGCCACATCCGATCGCGCCGGCAAGTTCGAACTGGCCGATGGCGGCACACTGTTCCTGGATGAAATTGGCGAGTTAAGCCTGGCGATCCAGGCGAAAATGCTGCGCGCCATACAAAGTGGTGAAATCCAGCGGGTAGGCAGCGACCAGGCCGTGCGTGCCGATGTAAGAATTGTGGCAGCCACCAACCGCGACATGCAGAAAGAAGTTTCGTCCGGACGCTTTCGGGCGGACCTTTATCACCGCCTGACCGTATACCCCTTACTGGTTCCGCCATTACGCGACAGAGGCAGGGATGTCCTGCTACTGGCCGGCTATTTCCTGGAAAATAACCAGCGCCGCCTGAGTGTAAACGCCCTGCGCCTCTCCTCCGGCGCGAAGCAGGCACTGCAACACTACGCATGGCCAGGCAATGTGCGCGAGTTGGCCCACCTGTTGAGCCGTGCCGCATTGAAGGCCGTGGCAAAACAGGGCAAGGCAAGCAAGACAGTGATCATCGACACAAGCCACATGGATATTGCCAGCACGGAAGCGGCGCCTGCGGAAATGGAAAAACCAATAAAGGCACTGCCCGTAATCAAGACCACTCTCAAGGAAGCCGTGGACCTGTTCCAGCGCGAAGTCATCGAAGACAGCCTGAAAAGGCACGACGGCAATCTTGCATCGGCTGGACGCGAACTGGGAATCAGCCGCAGTAATTTTTACCGCTTGCTAACGAGACTGGGAGTACGCTGACCACCCTTGCCTCGTTCATGCCGGGTACCACGGCCGAGGAAATGGCCGATATCGTGCCCGATGGTCAGCAGCGACGGTGTCAACACCAGGGTAATCAGGGTTGCAAACAGCAGTCCATAGGCCATTGCCAGGGTCAGCGGCATAATCAGGCCATCCTTGCCACCAATCCCGTAGGCCGTTGGCAGCAGGCCAACTACCGTCGTGAACGTCGTCAGCAGGACCGGTCGCAGGCGGTTCGTGGCCCCACTTAC
>DAOVYA010000188.1 GCA_030635865.1 Gammaproteobacteria bacterium
ATCATCGAGTCGGGTCAGTGAAAAGGCAGGCATGGGCTTGCCCACCAGCGGTGACGGTACCAGTTTCGGATCGAGGCTCAACCCCCGGAACAGGAAGGCGACCAGTACGGCAAAAATACCCAGCGGCACCAGGTAACGCAGGTAACGGGCCATCAAGAACGGCCCTCGGCGGCCAGGCCACCCCTGGCCAGCGCACTGGCGCGGCGCCTGATTGCCATGCGGTAGCGCTTGTCCGAGGCTGCCAGCAGGCCGCCGACTGAGATAAGAATCCCGCCCAGCCAGATCCAGCGTACCAGGGGCTTGTAGTAAAGCCGCAGGCTCCAGTCGCCTCCGCCGAGCGATTCGCCCAGGGACACGTAGATGTCACGGGTGAACCCGGCGTCGATGCCGGCCTCGGTCATCGGCTTGCTCTGTACCAGGTAAGTGCGTTTCTCGGGTTTCAGGACCGCAACCTCGCGGTCTCCCTTGTAGACGTGCACGGTGCCCAGGTCGGAGCGGTAGTTGGGGCCACTGATGGCCTCGGTGCCATCAAAGCGAAAGACATGCCCGGCCAGTTCGATAGTCTGGCCAGGCGACATGCGCACATCTTTTTCGACATCGAAGAGGGTGACCGCGGTCACCCCGGTGACGAAGACCGCGATGCCGAAGTGTGCCACGACCATGCCGTAGTAACTGCCGCTGCCCTTGAGACCCAGGTCTCGCCAGATCCCTGCCAGGCCCTTGCGGTTGCGCAGCCGCTGGCGCAGCCCGATAAACAGCGTGGCAACCAGCCACACGGACAGCATCACGGCCTCCCCCATCCAGATCGACCAACCTTCATGCAGCAGTGGCAGGGCGACCACCAGGCCGGCGCCGATACTGACCAGGAATGCGAAGCGCACGCGGCGCAGCAGTTCGCCGCCATCCTGATATTTCCAGCGTGCCAGCGGTCCCATGCCCATCAGCAAAATCATGAACGGCGCAAAGATTATCAGCATGGTGGTGAACCATGGAAAGCCAACCGAGATCTTGCCCCAGCCGAGGGCGTCATAGACCAGCGGGGCCAGGGTCCCGAGCAGGACAAAGGCGGTGATCACCACCAGCAGAAGATTGTTGCCCAGCAGCAGTGTCTCCCGGGAAATCATGTCGAAGCGCCCGCCGCTGGTGACATCCGGTGCCCGCCAGGCATACAGGGTCAGCGAACCGCCGATGACGATGCACAGGAACACCAGGATGAACAGGCCGCGCGCCGGGTCAGCCGCGAAGGAATGCACCGAGGTCAGCACACCGGAGCGTACCAGGAAGGTACCCAGCAGGCTCAGGGAAAAGGCCAGCAGCGACAGTAACACCGTCCAGCGCTTGAACGCGCCGCGTTTTTCGGTCACCGCCAGGGAATGGATCAGGGCAGTACCGGCCAGCCAGGGCATAAAGGAGGCATTCTCTACCGGGTCCCAGAACCACCAGCCGCCCCAGCCCAGTTCATAGTAGGCCCACCAGCTGCCCAGTGTGATACCCATGGTCAGGAATACCCAGGCCACGGTCGTCCAGGGGCGCGACCAGCGTGCCCAGGCGGCGTCCAGCTTGCCGCCGATCAGGGCGGCAATTGCGAAACTGAAGGCGACCGACAGGCCCACGTAACCCATGTAGAGCATGGGCGGGTGCACTGCCAGGCCGAAGTCCTGCAGCAGCGGGTTCAGGTCCCCGCCCTCCAGCGGTACCGGGAAGGTCCGTTCGAAGGGGTTGGAGGTAAACAGCAGGAAGGCAAGGAAACCGATACTGATCATTCCCATGACGGACAGTACCCGCGCCAGCACCACGGCAGGCAGGTCGCGGGCGAACAGCGAGACCGCAACGGTCCAGCCACTGAGGGTCAGCGCCCACAGCAGCAGCGAACCCTCGTGCGCCCCCCACACGGCGGAGACCTTGTAGATCACGGGCAGCTGGGTATTGCCGTTGCGGGACACATACAGGACCGAGAAATCATCGACCAAAAAGGCGTTGACCAGGCAGACAAAGGCGATGGCGACGAAAAAGAACTGCCCCCAGGCGGCCGGCCGCGCCAGGGCCACCCAGCCGGGCGTGTTGTTGAGGCTGCCGACCATGGGAAACACCGCCAGCACCAGCGCCAGGCTCAGCCCCAGGATCAGGGCGAAGTTGCCGAGCTCAGGGATCAAGGGGTGGCGCTGCTCTGGTCCGTGGCCGTGACCCCTTCCTGGTTGGCCGTCTGCAGCGCATCGGCCACCTCGGGTGGCATGTAGTTCTCATCGTGCTTGGCAAGCACCTCCTCGGCGACGAACACACCGTCCGCGTCCAGTTTGCCGCGGGCGATGATGCCCTGCCCCTCGCGAAACAGGTCAGGCAGTATGCCGGTGTACTCGATGGTCACGGTCTCGGCATTGTCGGTGATATCGAAGTTCACCGTCAGGCCGTTCTCCTGGCGTTTCACACTGCCGGTTGTCACCAGCCCGCCGACCCGGATCGGATGCCCCGGGGGGGCCTCACCGGCCACGACCTCGCTCGGTGAATAGAAAAACATCAGGTTGTCATTGAAGGCATTGAGTGCCAGCCCGATGCCGACGCCGATACCGGCAACCATCAGGATAATCAAATACAGTCTCTTTTTACGTTTCGGGTGCATCATGTTCTCCTTGCGCGCCTGGCGCGGCGGGCAATATCGGCAAGCAGCCTGCGCCGGTTGCGCATCGGCACCAGCACATTGAGGACCAGCACGACCAGGGCAATGGCGTAGGAACTCCATACGTAGTAGGCGTAGCCGCCCATGTGGAAGAATTCACTCATGCAGGTTAGGACTCATTTGGGCTCCGTCAGTTCACTGACCCACTGGGTATTGCGCTCGCGCTCCAGCAGTTCGCAGCGCGCGCGCATCAGCACCACGACCGCGTAGAACAGCTTGAAGGCCACGGCCATCAGCAATAACGGGATCAGCATCCTGATATCGATGGACGGGGCATCAAACTTGCCTACCGTCGGGCCCTGGTGCAGGGTATTCCACCACTCCACCGAATAATGAATGATCGGGATATTCACCACGCCCACGATGGCGAGGATTGCCGTGGCGCGTGCGGCAGTGCGCTTGTCATCAATGGCATTGTGCAGGGCGATCACGCCCAGGTACAGGAACAGCAGGATGAGCTCCGAGGTCAGGCGCGCATCCCACACCCACCAGGTGCCCCACATGGGCTTGCCCCAGATCGAGCCGGTGATCAGGGCCAGGAAGGTAAACGATGCACCGATGTGGGCGCTGCTGATGGCGAAAACCTCGGCCAGCTTCATATGCCAGATCAGGGCGATGGCCCCTGACCCGGCCATCACTACATAAATGAACAGTGACATCCAGGCACTCGGCACATGGATGAAGATGATGCGGTAGCTGTCGCCCTGCTGGTAGTCGGCCGGAGCGACGACCAGGCCCTGGTAGAGGCCGGCCAGCATGAGGATGGCGCAGGGCACGGCCAGCCAGGGGATCAGGCGCCCGGAAAAGCGGTAGAAATATCGGGGTGATCCCCACTGGTGAAACAAACGACTGATCATAATCAACTCAAACTCACGCGCAATGCCGCTGCCGTAGCAAGCGGTGACAGGCTCAACGCCAGCACCAGCAAGCCGCTGAGCATCGACAGATGGGCAGTTATCGGCAGCCCGGCGGCGGCCGTTTCCACGGCATTGGCCGCAAATATCAGCACCGGCACGTACAATGGTAACACCAGCAGCGACAGAATCATCCCGCCACGGTGCAGACCGATGGTCAATGCCACCCCGATGGAACCGATCAGGCTCAGTACGGGGGTACCCAGCGCCAGGGTCAGCATCAGAACCTTAATGGAATCACCCGGCAAATCAAGCAAAACACCCAGTAGCGGGACAATAATCAGCAAGGGCAGCCCGGTGACCAGCCAGTGCGCCAGCACCTTGGCCATCACCAGGATCGACACCGGGTGGGCACACAACAGGAACTGTTCGAGTGTACCGTCCTCGAAATCCGAGCGGAACACGCTCTCCAGCGACAACAGCGACGCAAGCAGTGCAGCCACCCAGATCACGCCCGGGCCGATTGCCTTGAGCAGCTCCGGGCTGCTGCCAATCCCGAGGGGAAACAGGGCCGTGACCAGCACGAAGAACAGCAGCGGGTTCATCAGCTCGGCGCGCCGGCGAAAAGCGAGAGTCAGGTCGCGCCGCAACAGCAGTATGAAAGCCGCACTTGTAGACGCACTGTTCACGCGGACAGGTTTATCCTGTGGACGTGTGCACTGTCGAGATTGACGGCGTGGTGAGAGGTCATCGCCAGCATGCCGCCCCGGGAAATATGCTCATGGAATAATTTCTCCGCCAGTGCAATGCCATGCACGTCCAGCGAG
>DAOVYA010000255.1 GCA_030635865.1 Gammaproteobacteria bacterium
CTGCAACGATCGCCGGGCAGACAATTGATTCGAATCTGCCGCATGGCATGGATGCCGCAGAGTGGCATGCGCTGATGAACGAGGTTCAAATGCTGTTTCACCAGCATCCGGTGAATGCACGGCGGGAGGAAAGGGGAGAGCCGATGATCAACAGTCTCTGGTTCTGGGGTGAAGGCAGTTTACCGGACGTGGTGCCGGCTTCTGAAACCCGGGTTGCCACTGATTACCCGCTGGCAATGGGTCTTGCGTGCTTCACGCATACTCCGAGACGTGATGTACCTGCCAGGCTGGAAGAGCTGCTGACAACTGTGGAGAAGGCGTTGATCCTGGTCGTGCTTGATGACCTGGAAGCTGCCGTGCAGTACACGGATATCGAGGCCTGGCTGGAGGCACTGGATCGGCTGGAGCAACACTGGTTTACCCCCTTGCTTGAGGCGCTCGGCGCTGGCCGGGTAGCCAGCCTGGAGATTGATCCGTGCACCGGGAAAAGTTACCGCACGACCCGCCGGCAGCAGTGCCATTTCTGGAAACGTATCCGCCCGCTGACGTCTGTCTGCCAACATGGTTAAACGAATCATCCGCCGCAAGCGACTGGTCGCCGATGACTGCCTGCCCGCGGGCCTGAGCCCGGTATTACAGCGTGTATATGCTGCACGCGCGATTGAGACAGCCGACGATCTTGATTATTCACTGGATCAACTCCTGCCCCTGACATCGCTGGGGGGCCTGTCGGATGCAGTGGTCCTGCTCGAGGATGTTATCAGGGAATGCAAGCGGATTGTGGTGGTCGGTGATTTTGATGCCGATGGGGCGACCAGCTCCGCACTGTGTCTGCGTGCGCTGCGCATGATGGGGGCCGATAATGTGCATTACCTGGTACCGAACCGGTTTGAATACGGCTACGGGCTGACGCCGGAGATCGTCGCTGTCGCTGCACAACTGAAGCCGGACCTGCTGGTCACGGTGGATAATGGTATTTCCAGTATTGATGGCGTAGCCGCTGCAAACCGTCTTGGAATGCAGGTGCTGATTACCGATCACCATTTGCCCGGTGAGCAATTGCCTGATGCGGCTGCCATCGTTAATCCCAACTTAAAAGGCGATGCGTTCCCGAGCAAGAACCTGGCCGGTGTAGGCGTTGCCTTTTATGTCATGCTGGCACTGCGTGCACGATTGCGTGAGCAGGGCTGGTTCGCACAGCAGAACATTGCAGACCCGAAACTTGCGGAGTTGCTCGACCTGGTTGCGCTGGGCACGGTCGCCGACGTTGTGCCGCTGGACCGGAATAACCGTATCCTGGTGCAGCAAGGCATCCAGCGGATTCGTGCAGGTCATTGTGTACCGGGGATTCGTGCCTTGCTCGAAGTCGGTGGCCGCAACCCGAATCGCATCGTGGCAGCTGATTTGGGGTTTGTCGCAGGCCCGCGTCTGAATGCGGCCGGTCGTATGGATGACATGTCTGTCGGGATTGAATGCCTGCTGGCAGGCAATGAAACGACGGCGCGTGAGCTGGCGGCAAGGCTGGATGAGTTGAACCGGGACCGCAGGGTGGTCGAGACTGATATGCAGGCACAGGCGCTCGCCGCGATCAGGAACATGAAGCTGGACGAGAGAAACCTGCCGGTCGGTCTGTGCCTGTTTGAACCCGACTGGCACCAGGGCGTGATTGGCATCCTCGCGGCACGCATCAAGGAACGCTTTCACCGTCCCGTCATTGCCTTTGCCCGCAGTGGTGAGGGCATGTTGAAAGGTTCGGCGCGCTCGGTGAGCGGCCTGCACATCCGCGATGCGCTCGATGCAGTGGCGACTCAAAATCCGGGATTGATCCCCGGATTTGGTGGTCATGCCATGGCTGCCGGGCTTAGCCTGGAAGAAAACAACTATGCAGATTTTGCAAAGGCCTTTGATAAAGAGATCTCGCGGCACCTGACCCAGGATGACCTGGCCGGGGTGGTGTATTGTGATGGTGAACTCAGCGACCGGGAACTGTCACTGGATACGGCGCAACAGCTGCGTGATGCCAGTCCCTGGGGGCAGGGATTCCCGGAGCCTGTGTTTGAGGGAAACTTTGAAGTGCTCAGCCACCGCGTGGTGGGTCAGCGGCATATGAAAATGATGCTCCGGCCGCCGGGTGGCGAAAACGAGATTGACGCGATCGCCTTTAACACGCCCGAGTTACCCGAACCCTGCCGACAGTTGCATATGGCCTACCGCCTGGATGTGAATGAATACCGGGGTCGGGTCACACCGCAATTGATTATCGAGTACATCGGCGCACCCCGGGTGGCCTCACCTGGTTAACAGTAGTACTATTACACGTTTCAACAACCTGTTTATTTCCAGTGATTTTCATAGCGTCTTTATGGCTGATCTGACCAGCATACGTACCAGGATTAAAGAACTTGACGGGCGTTCCACGACCCTCAGGGGGTATCTTTGACCTCGATACCAAAAATGAACGCCTGACCGAGGTCATCCGCGAGCTGGAACAGCCGGATGTCTGGAACAACCCGGAACGTGCCCAGGAACTGGGGCGGGAACGGGTGCGCCTTGAAGAGGTTGTGCTGGTGCTGAATAACATGGCCCGGACACTGGAAGATGCCTCGGAATTACTGGAGATGGCCGCGGATGAATCGGACCAGGAAACCCTGGACTCGATTTACAGCGATCTCGACCAGCTGGAGCAGAAAATCGCCGTACTGGAATTCCGGCGTATGTTTTCCGGCGAGCTGGATGAATCCAACACCTTTGTCGATATCCAGTCGGGTTCGGGCGGGACCGAGGCGCAGGACTGGGCGGAAATGCTGCTGCGCATGTACTTGCGCTGGGGCGAGCGTCACGGCTTCAAGACCGAGTTGATCGAGGTGTCACCGGGTGAAGTGGCCGGCATCAAGAGCGCCACCATCAAGATTGAAGGGCCCTATGCCTTTGGCTGGATGCGCACCGAGACCGGTGTGCACCGCCTGGTGCGAAAATCACCGTTTGATTCCGGCAACCGCAGGCATACCTCGTTTGCCGCGGTGTTTGTAGCCCCGGAAATTGATGACGACATTGATATTGATATAAACCCGGCCGACCTGCGCATCGATGTGTACCGTGCCAGCGGTGCAGGTGGTCAGCATGTGAACCGAACAGAATCGGCTGTGCGCATCACGCATGAACCGACGGGGATAGTTGTGCAATGCCAGAACGACCGTTCCCAGCACAAGAACAAGGCCACCGCGATGAAGCAGCTCAAGTCGAAGCTCTACGAGCTGGAAA
>DAOVYA010000196.1 GCA_030635865.1 Gammaproteobacteria bacterium
CCTGTTACCGGTTCCTGCAACCCGGGATCCGGCTCCGGTTCAAACCCTGTTACCGGTTCCTGCAACCCGGGATCCGGCTCCGGTTCAGACCCTGTTACCGATTCCTGCAGCACGGGATCCGGCTCCGGTTCAAACCCTGATACCGGTTCCTGCAGCACGAGATCCGGCTCCGGTTCAAACCCTGATACCGGTTCCTGCAGCACGGGACCCGGCTCCGGTTCAGGCCCTGATACCGGTTCCCGCCGCTGTTCCATTTCCTGCAGGGTAACCAGCGTACTCGCGGTAGCGGGTATCGCGGGCAAGGCACGCACCATCCCGTCCTGCTTCTGGAGTTGCAGCATTTGCCAACCGAAGAAAACAAGGTTCGCAACCAGTAAAAGATAAATCACGTGCCGCATCAGGACTCTCCTGCAAGAATAGCCAGCCCCTTCAGAACCAGGTCCGGTTCATGGCGGGCTGAACAGGACAATAATGGCTGTATCTGTTCAGCATCACCACCCGTAATTATCACCTCGGGACGGGTTCCGGCTGCGACACCCATATCCACGACAATATGATCGATGGCGGCTGCAACCGTATAGATGGCCCCGCCATGTACCGCATCAGCGGTTCCCCTGGCAAACGGCGCCGCAAACTGCGGATCATTCGACAGGTTAATATCAGCGGTATTATTCAAAAGCACTCGCTGCAGCATGGCGACACCCGGCAAAATCAAACCCCCCTCGTGGATACCGCCGGCAGCAAGAAAATCCAGCGTAACCGCCGTTCCACAATCGATTATGCACAGTGCTCCGGCAGCGGAGGCATGCGCCCCGATCATTGCTGCCCAGCGATCCACGCCCAAATCAGTCGGCCTTGCATAGGCATTGCTCACACCAAAGGCCTTGTCTGCCACACGCACGTATACCGGCGTGAGGCCCCAGCGACTCCGCGCCCAGTCAGCAAGCTTCTCGCCCATGTCACTGCCGGCAACATTGGATACCACGATCTTTCCCGGCGCCTGCAGCTCACCCCATGCCGCTTGAGCGAGTGCATTGAAGTCCTCGCCCTGGTACTGAAAACAGCCACCCGGACTCATTACTGTATCCTCCAGGATGACCCATTTAACGGAGGTATTCCCGATATCCAGCAATAACATCATGAAGCAACCCTGATACTGACTTCACCTGACGCAAAACGTTTGCGTCCTGTCGAGGTCTCGACCAGCAGCGCACCTGCCGGGTCAATACCGCAACCCTTGCCCCTGATCACCTCATTGTGCAACCGCAACTCTATCTGGCGCCCTGCGATGATATCGTTTTGACGCCATTCTTCCATAAAGGGCTGCATCCCGCGTGACTCGAACAGCTCGATCGCGGGCAACAGTTTATCCAGCAAGCCGGCAGCAAGCCGATTGCGCGAAATATCCGCACGACCCGTCAGTGCATGCAAATCAACCCATGACTGGTCAATCCCCGCCGCCGCCTGCTGCGACATGGATACATTCAGTCCAATCCCGATCACCACTGCACAGGGTCCGCTGGATTCCCCCGCCACATCAATCAATATCCCGGCCAGCTTTGCACCATTCACCAGTATATCGTTCGGCCATTTCAGTCCTGCCTGGTGAATCCCGTGTTCCTGCAGACTCCTGAGCACGGCGAGTCCGGCAACCAGGCTCAATCCACCCAGTGCCGCGGCGCCTGCCCGGGAATGCCAGAGTAAAGACAGGTACAGGTTCTCGGCAAACGGTGAGACCCACGCGCGCCCCTGGCGTCCACGCCCTGCGTGCTGTTGCTCTGCTACGCAGACGGCACCGGATGGTGCACCGTTCAGGACCTGTTCACGCAGGCGGTTATTAGTTGAATCGACAGCCAGCAATACTTCGACCGGACCAAGGCGGGCCCGAGTCTCTGCAGTAACCCCGGACAGGATAAGTTGGTCATCCAGCAACTCGATGGGCGCCGGCAGGCGATAACCCTTGCCGCGTACAATCTCTAAGGATATTCCCCTTTCACGCAACGCCTTCAGGTGTTTCCAGACGGCCATCCGGGAAACACCCAGTGCCTGACCCAGTGCCTCACCGGAATGGAATTCCCCGTCAGACAACAGCTTCAGCAAGTGCTTACGTATTTCCATTGTGCCAGTCATCTTATCTATGAGTTACCTGGAGATACCATAAATCACGTTTTGCGCAACCGAACGAACCAACCCATCCAGCGCCTCCTCATCATCCAGATTGATCCCAATCAACCTGGCTGCAAGCAGCATCGCCATGCCATGCATCGACGTCCATGCAACCAGCGCCAGTTCACGTGGATCCCGATCACGGAATACGCCCGCCTCAATACCTGTGCTGATAATATCAACCAGCGCTTCAAATGCCGTCATGGACGCCTGCTTGAGATCCAGATCATCCGGCTGCTCAAACCCTCCCCCAAACATCAGTTGTATCAGTTCAGGATTGCGTACTGCCAGGTGCACATAGGCGACCCCGGCCTCGACCAGCTTCTGCTCCGGGTCATACGGAATCTTCTCTGCTGCTGCCCTGATGTCCGACCGCAGCCTGTCGAAACCGGATTGTGCCAGTGCGCACATCAATGCCGCCTTGCCCTTGAAATGGCGGTACGGGGCAGCATGACTGACCCCGGCGAATTTTGCGACCTCGCGCAAACTCAGTGCGCCCACACCTCTTTTGACCAGCAATTGTTCGCCGGCCGCCAGCAAGGCATTTCTGAGATCACCATGGTGATAGCCGCTTTGTGAGGTCGATGATGGCATGTGTAGAACCGGGTAGCCTGGTTAGATATGTTTACAATGTAAACATCTATGATTATATTACATTTTCCTGCTCACCCAGTATAATTTCCAGGCTCACACTATTGACCGGATTGCCCTGCAGTACGCTGCCGGCGAAAACGACTAACATTGTAAAATAAATCAGGTAATACATATGCTTACATTAATCAAACAAGCGCTTTTACTGTCAGCCCTGCTGGCCATCAGTGTGCCGGGCACACCTATCGTGCGCGCAGATGAAGCAGCAGACAGGACCCACATTTCAGCTGCCGACCTGGGGCAACTCATACGCCAGGGCACTGCGCCGACCATCATCGATGTACGCTCAAGTCGCGAATACCAGGCCGGGCATGTACCCGGTGCCATTCACATTCCGTTCTGGTCTGCCCTGTTTCGCGTCAATGAAATCAGCGCGCCAAAAGATGAGCCGGTGGTTGTGTACTGCGCGCATGGCCCGCGTGCCGGATTCGGCAAGTTCGCGCTGTTACGCGCGGGCTTTACACAGGTACTCTACCTGGACGGGCACATGTCTGGATGGTACAAGGCGGGACTACCTGCAGAAAAAGGACAGCAACAGTAGGACCCGCGCCTTGCCGGGAATACCAGGAGTTCCCCGCGAGGCGCGGGTCCTACTCAATACAGCTCACACCGGTGCCACCCAGACCACAGTAACCCCCGGGATTTTTGGCAAGGTACTGCTGGTGATAGTCCTCTGCATAGTAAAACACCGGTGCATCAATTATTTCTGTTGTAATCGGACCAAAACCGGCTTCATTAAGCCGCGCCTGAAAACGCTGCTGTGAATCCTGTGCGGCGGTTTTTTGCACGTCATTAAACACATAAATGCCGGAACGATACTGGGTACCGGCATCATTACCCTGCCGCATTCCCTGGGTTGGGTCGTGAGTCTCCCAGAAGATTGCCAGCAGCCCGTCATATGAAACAACCGCCGGATCAAAGACCACTAGCACAACTTCGTTGTGGCCGGTCATACCGGTACATATTTCCTGGTAAGTGGGGTTCGGGGTATACCCGCCTGCGTAACCTGCCGCCGTGGTATACACCCCCCGGGCTTCCCAGAACTTGC
This sequence comes from Gammaproteobacteria bacterium, assembly GCA_030635865.1. Classification (GTDB taxonomy): domain Bacteria; phylum Pseudomonadota; class Gammaproteobacteria; order UBA9214; family UBA9214; genus UBA9214. The sequence goes on from DAOVYA010000196.1 coordinate 3,866, forward strand.
GTTCAGCACCCCAGAAACAGCCCATGCCGAACATCGCAGTCTCCATGCCCTCGGTGAAAGGTGGCTGCAACGGATGACCCGTTACAAAATGCCGGTCCGGTACCGCCATCTTTTCATCCCGACCGGGCAAGGCCTCTGCCTGTGACGGCATAGTTGTCTTTTTTCCAGTCCCGAACATGTTACTTCCCATCGTGTCGTTATATTGCAGTCTGAATAGCCAGACTCGTACGCCATACCATGAAGACATTATAATCCAGCGTCCATCCAGAAAAAATAACTCTCGCCAGGACACAAAGATCGCAAAGTTATAGGCTATTGTTAGAAGGCATATTATTGTTTTTCCAGGCGCCTCTGCCTACAGGGCAAGGCTGCGAAGCGGCCTTGTAGATTAAAA
>DAOVYA010000082.1 GCA_030635865.1 Gammaproteobacteria bacterium
CAATGGATTTGATATAGAGCTGGCCGACGAGTTTATGGCATTCCTCTACCTGCCGTTCATGCACAGTGAGTCACTGGCTGACCAGGACCGCTCAGTCATGCTGTTCGAGACGGCGAGGCTTGAAAATAATCTCAAGTGGGCCCGCAGCCACCGCGAAATCATATGGCGCTTTGGCCGTTTCCCGCACCGCAATAAAATCCTGGGGCGTGAGAGTACGCCGGAGGAAGTTGAGTGGCTGAACTCACCGGAAGGGTTTAATCCCTGACGACTGGCAGTCATACATAAATAAACTGTAGGAGTGCTTCTCAAGCACGATAGGGGTTAACGGAAAACGTGGTCTGTCCCCTGTTTCCCGGCTTTCCTCAAACGTTATACCGTAAGGTAAAGAGGACGGAGGGAATAAACTTTAATCACTCCGTCCCCTTAAACGTCAGGCGTTCACAAAAGAGGGGTGGTTCGCATGGAGAGTAATCCGAAAAGTTTTGATGAAAGATGTTATGAACTGTTAAAGCGTATCCCTGAAGGTAAAGTTACAACGTACAGGGAAATCGCAAGCGCTTTAAATACCAGGGCATGGCGGGCCGTTGGTAGCGCAATGGCAAGGAATGAACGTCTGTTTGTTATACCCTGTCACAGGGTTGTGCGAAGCGACGGGGCTGTCGGTGAATATGCGCTGGGCCCGGATAAAAAAGCCGAGTTACTTGTAAAGGAAGGCGTGGCCGTCGTCAATGGCCGGGTAAAAGATCTTGGCAGGTATATGCACCGGTTTAGAAACAATAGGGGGCAGCCTACGTTTTCGTAATGACACGGGGTATATGGATAAAGACGACGAATTACGCATTGTCGCGGCGGTAGATCTCGGTTCCAATAGTTTTCACATGATCGTTGCCCGTTTTGAAAAGGCAGGCACTTTGTCGATCATCGATAAGCTGCGCGAGCCTGTTCGCCTGGGCGGTGGCCTGAAAAGCAATGGTAAACTTGCCCAAGACGCCTGCGATCGTGCGTTGGCCTGTCTCGACCGCTTTGGTCAGCGCATCCGCAACCTTCCACGGGGCGATGTCCGCATCGTCGGTACCAACACGTTGCGCGTGGCAACCAATGCCGATAAATTCATCAGGGAAGCGCAGCGTCTGCTGGGTCATTCCATTGAGGTCGTTTCGGGCCGCGAGGAGGCACGCCTGATCTACCTGGGCGTTGCCCATGGCCGTGCCATGCGAGAAGGCAGGCGGCTGGTGGTGGACATCGGCGGTGGCAGTACCGAGCTTATTATCGGTGAAGGCAGTGATTCTATCCTGCGTGAAAGCATGTACACCGGCTGTGTCAGCGCCAGCAAGGAATTTTTCGGCGGTGGTGCGATAACCGAGAAACGCATGAACGCAGCGATACTTAATGCCAGCCTGACGATTCATCCGGTCGCGCGAGAATTCAGGGCGGGCAAGGGTAAATGGGATGAAGCAGTCGGTTGTTCGGGTACCATCAAGGCCATCAGGAATATCGCCCAGGCAGAGGGCTGGTGTGATACCGGCATCACCCTCAAGTCGCTTCACCAGATGCGCAGCCGGATAATCAAGCAGGGGCATGTCGAAAAGCTCGGGCTTGAAGGCCTGAAAGAAGGCCGGGCAGCGGTGCTTCCGGGCGGTCTCGCGGTACTGATCGCGGTATTCTTAAGCCTGGACATCAAGCAGATGCGTGTCTCGGAGCAGGCTATGCGGGAAGGGGTGCTATACGACCTGGTCGGCCGTATCCAGCACAAGGACACGCGTGATGCGACGGTGGAGTCGTTTGTCGGGCGCTGGAACCTCGATGCCGGGCATGCTGGCAACGTGATGCGCACGGCACTGTCATTGTTCGGACAGGTCGAGAAGGACTGGAAACTGATCGAGGAGAACAGGCTGCTACTGAAGTGGGCGGCGCAACTGCATGAGATCGGTTTGCAAATCTCGCACGGCGCCTACCACAAGCGTGGTGCATACATACTGACGCATGCGGATCTGCCGGGCTTCTCGCGTACCGAGCAGGCCTTGCTGGCAACACTGACCCTGAATCACCGGCAGAAAATTCGCCTGAACAGCTTCGATGCCCTGGTCAGCCGGGCGCAAAAGCCGGGTCTGCGGCTGTGTGTTTTGTTGCGCCTTGCTGTCCTGTTGCACCGTGGGCGGACCGATGAGCAGGTGCCGGATGTTTTCATGAAGGTCAACGGGACGAAGATTGCGCTCATGTTTCCCGAGTATTGGCTGGAGCAGCATTCGCTGACCGATGCAGACCTGCAGAAGGAGGCCCGGTTTCTCGATGATGCGGGCCTGTCGCTGGGCTACAGCTAGCGGGCTGGAACCGGGGCCGGACCCAGGAGCGGTGCTAAACTTTCTTTTTCCTGACCTTCTTCTTGATCTTGCTTTTTTTGATGGCCTTGTCAGATTGTTCTTTTACATAGGACTTCATTCGCTTGCTGAGTTTGCGATTCTTATCCTTGATTACCTTTACATCACTCTTGATTTTGGACTTGGCATCCTTGACCTTCAGCAAAGCTTTTTCGGCCCGCTTGGCTGCTTTCTCTGCCTTATCGGCAGCCTTGCGAGCCTTGTCAATAATTTGATCGAGTTTCTTTCTGGACTTATTTCCTTTTGACATTGATGTTATCTCCTGGTTTGCCGTTATTCCTGTAAATTGGTGGATGACGGATGGTTATTCATTTTCTTTGTAGTCCCTGCAATGAGCGGGTCTGGCTGGCGCGCTACCTCCGGATCCTTGCTTGGATAGTCGAGTTTATGCAGGAAATGTCTCATGCAATTGATACGGGCACGCTTCTTGTCATCAGACTTGATAAGTGTCCATGGTGAATCTGCCGTATCCGTATAAAAGAACATGGCGCTCTTTTCGTTGGTGTACTCGTCCCATCTATCGAGTGATTCGAGATCAATTGGACTCATCTTCCAGTGTTTCAGCGGATCATGACGGCGTGCGTGAAACCGTCGCAGCTGTTCCTGCCGGCTGACTGAAAACCAGAACTTAAACAGGTGCATTCCGGAATTGACCAGCATGCGTTCGATTTGTGGCACCTGGCGTAGAAATTCAAGATGTTCTTCTGGCGTACAAAAACCCATAACACGCTCAACACCGGCGCGGTTGTACCAGGAACGATCATAGAAAACCATTTCACCACGTGTTGGCAGATGTTTTATGTATCGCTGAAAATACCATTGGCCTATTTCCCGCTCTGTGGGTTTTTCCAGTGCTACAACATGAGCCGCACGTGGGTTCAGGTGCTCCATGAATCGTTTTATGGCACCCCCTTTTCCTGCTGCATCGCGCCCTTCAAACAATGCGAGGATACGCTGATCACTCTCTTTCACCCATGCCTGTACTTTTAGTAATTCGATCTGCAACAGGTGCTTTTCATTTTCGTACTCTTCCATGCTGATCTTTTCCGGATAAGGGTATTCCCCTAATTCATAACTGATCTTCAGTAATTCCTTGCCACCGATAATCTTCGGTGAAGCCAACACCTTGTGTGGGTCGGACATACGTTTCATCAGTTTGCGAAGCTGCTTTTTGCCTCGCTTCTTGCGGCCAGCAGGTAATATCTCCTCGGGATCAGGTTTTTTGACAGCAGACACGTCTCTCAGGTTGATTGACACAGCTTCTCCTTTGACTCTCAGAATTATAGAAACGGATATATAAACGCTTTCGCCCAGTATCCATTCAGACCAGCCGAAACTCCATGATCCAGGTCAAATAAACAGCAAAATAAAGGGGGCAGGAGAAATGCGGGGTAGCTCACCCTGACCCCATTATTTTTTTGAGATTGCCGCGTCACTTTGTCCCTCGCAATGACGAATCGATAGGGTCTGACCCTATCGATTCGCCAGTTTCTTCAGGACATGCGCCGCTGCAACCATTCCGAAGGTTGCGGTAACCGCTGTCACGGAGCCGAGGCCGCCGGCGCAGCCAAGCCCCCCCGCTGCCTGGTTGCCCGGTTTCTCCGGGCTGATGTCGCCGTCAGCCGACGGAAACACGGGTTGTTCCAGTGAGTAGACGCAGGGGATGTCAAAGCGGCGTTTCAGGTTCCTGGAAAAATTATATTCCTGCCTTAATAACTGGCGCGTCTTTGAAAACAGGGCGTCGTGTTCGGTGCGGCTGAGGTCGGCGACCTGTATGCAGGTCGGGTCGATCTGTCCGCCCGCACCGCCGACCGTAATCATGCGTATCCTGTTGCGTTTGCAGTGAGCGATCAGTGCGGCCTTGATACGAAAACCGTCCACGCAATCGATGATGTACTGGTAGTTGTCCGTCAGCAGGATATCGAGGTTATCGAGGGTCAGGTGTTCCTCGATTGCATGTACCTTGCACTCCGGATTTATTTGCAGTATGCGCTCACTCATGACCTGTACCTTGGCCATACCCAGCGTACCGGTCAGGGCATGTAACTGGCGATTGATGTTGGACTCGGCAACATGGTCAAGATCCATCAGCGTGATCTGCCCGATGGCTGAACGTGCCAGTGCCTCTGCTGCCCAGGAACCAACACCACCGATGCCGATGATGCATACATGGGAGTGTCTGAAGACTTCCAGCGCATTTTCTCCGTAGAGGCGGCCAATGCCGCCAAAGCGGCGTTCCATGTCCGGGTTGTCGCGGACCATTTTGAGTTCAGGTGTTTTCATTACTCTAAAACATACCAGAAAACGGCTGTGTTTGATTCCTGCAAGCGCATACAATAATAGAATGGCTTACTTATTAAAATATCCTGTCATTGCGAGCGTAGCGCGGCAATCTCATGAATCTGGCAGAGGAGTCAATCTGCAAGAGATTGCCACGTCGCTACGCTCCTCGCAATGACGGGGTTCTTTTTTGTCCGGGGCTCATTAAGCGCATGGAATTAATTGATACACACTGTCACCTTGATTTGCCGGCATTTGAGGCGGACCGGGGGGCTGTGTTGCAGCGCAGTCGGGCCAACGGTGTGAACGGCATCGTGGTGCCGGGGGTAGAGGCAAGCGGTTGGGACCGCTTGTGGGATTTTTGTGCCGGGGATGCAAACCTGTACCCGGCACTGGGCCTGCACCCGGTGTACCTGGAGCAACATGCGGATGCCGATCTCAAGGCGCTGGAGTCACGGCTGACTGAACACAGGCCCGTTGCCGTCGGGGAGATCGGGCTCGACTATTACCTGAAAGACCTTGATCAAGAGCGCCAGCAGGCATTGCTGGAAGCGCAACTGGAGATGGCTCGTGCTGCGGATTTGCCGGTCATCCTGCATGTGCGCAAGGCACATGAGCGGATGCTGTCGACGCTGAAACGGATTCGTGTACGCGGCGGAATCGCGCATGCATTCAATGGCAGCCTGCAACAGGCAGCCCAATATGCCGAGCTGGGTTTCAAGCTCGGTTTTGGCGGCATGTTGACCTACGCGCGCTCCAGCAAACTGCGTGCCCTGGCAAAGGCTGTCCCGATTGAATCCATTGTGCTGGAAACCGATGCCCCGGACATGACCGTGGCTCAACACCGGGGGCAACGAAACAGCCCGGAGTATTTGCCGTTCTGCCTGGCAGCACTGGCAGAAGTGCGCGGGGTCGACCCGCAGGCAGTTGCCTGTCAAACCACGGTGAACGCCCGCGAAGTATTGGGACTATGATTGTGATCTCCGCATACGTTCATCCACGTATTTTCCTGGTCCTGCTATTGCTGGGAGCCTGCTCACTGCTGCATGCCGAAACCGGGCCAATAGAAAAGTCTGGCGGCTGGCGACTGGCAGCGGAATCCAGCCCCTATCTGAATATGCACGCTGACAACCCGGTCGAATGGTATCCCTGGGGTGAGGAGGCCTTTGAGAAGGCGCGCAGGGAAAACAAACCGCTGTTTATTTCCGTGGGTTATTTCACCTGTCACTGGTGCCATGTCATGGCGCGTGAATCCTTTGAAAATCCGGAGATCGCAAAACTTCTGAACGACAGTTTTGTCTCGATCAAGGTGGACCGCGAGCAGCGCCCGGACATTGATGCCGCTTACATGAATTATATCCACCTGACGCAGGGCCGCGGCGGCTGGCCGATGTCGATATGGGCGACCCCGAACGGGGACCCGTTCACCGGGGGTACCTATTTTCCTGCGCATGCCGGTTTGGGCAGGCCCGGAATGAAAACTCTGCTACCCCGCCTGGCCAGTCTCTGGAAGGAAGATGAGGCCAGCATCAGGAAGACTGCCACGCAGGCCGTGGCCATGATGCGCAAACTCGAGGGCACGGTACAGCCGCTGCAGAAGCTGGAGGATGATGTTCTGGTACAGGCCTATGAATATTTTGCCGCGGCCTATGACGAAATCCAGGGTGGTTTTGGACCGGCGCCGAAGTTTCCCCAACCGGCGGGCCTGATGTTCTTGCTGGAATCGACAGACCAGGCCGGTGCCGATATGGCCCTGACTACACTGGACCGGATGGCGGCGGGCGGGATCCATGATCAGCTTGCGGGTGGATTTCACCGCTATTCCACCGACTTTGACTGGCGCGTACCGCATTTTGAAAAGATGCTCTATGACCAGGCATTGCTGAGCAAGGTTTATATCCAGGCGTACCAGATTACCGGGAAACAACGGTACG
>DAOVYA010000184.1 GCA_030635865.1 Gammaproteobacteria bacterium
AACAGACCTGCGAACCAGGTCACCATGAAAATGATATGCAGAGCCTTGATCCAGAGCATGAGGTTCAGATTAACCTGTTTTCATCTAAAAAGAAAAATTCTCGCAAAGACGCAAAGATCGCAAAGGAAGAGATATAAACATGCTTTTACAATAAAAGCTTTTACTTTGCGATCTTTGCGTCTTTGCGAGAGAAATTTCGGGTTTAAGATCGGACACTAGCTACGATCCGCCAGCTTCCTGATACTGGCTGACGCTGGCCTGTTTCAGCATTGCGAGGATATTCTTTCGCAGCTTCAGCATATCCATCTCACCGGTTTTCCGGAAAACGATGCGCCCGTCAGGTGCAACCAGGAAGGATGTTGGTGTCCGGCGGACATTGCCAAAGGCCCGGGCAGCGGCTCCATTAATGTCCAGTGCAACAGGATAAGGGATGTTGCGCGCCTTGCGCATGGACAGCACATGGCTGGGCTTGTCATAACTCATGGCGATGCCGATGATCTCAAGGCCCTGCGGCGAGAGTTCATCATACAACTCGATCAGGTGCGGCATTTCCTTGATGCAGCCGGGACAGCTGGTGGCCCAGAACGTAAGCAGTAACGGTTTGCCATGCAGGCTCGCCAGTTGGAGTTCCTCCCCGTCTATTGTCAGCAGGGTGATATCCGGGGTGTCTTTCAGCCCGGCGGGCCCAAGCCAGAGCCAGGTGAGCGTGCCGAGCAATGTGGCTGCAAACAGGGTGATTAATGTTTTCCTGAGTTTCATTCTTTTGGTTTCATGTCTGAAAGTCGTGTTAATGATTCTTCGGTTTTGTCGCTCCCGAATAGCTTCCCGAAATATGTAAACACCTTTTTCATACCTCGCCAGATTTTCGGTAACAGCCAGATCATCAGCAGGATAAACAGGGCCAGGAGAACCAGGAATAATACCGGGTTGTAAAGCGCCGTCCAGAGGCCGAGGATGACCATAACGTCTTCACCGACGGATGCAAACCAGTTGGTGACCGGTTCCGGGGAAGTATTGATCAGGACACGCGACCCTGCCTTGGTAATATGGCTGCCGGTGGCCAGTGCGCCGCCGAGAATACCGGCAGCGAGTTGCGCACCGGCGCCGACGTCACCGACCGCAGCCGCGGCCAGTATTGCACCGGCGGGTATGCGTATAAAGGTATGGATGGCGTCCCAGCCGGTATCAACGCCAGGTACCTTGTCGGCAAAGAATTCGACGCAATACATAAAACCGGCGGCGAACATTACCATCGGGTCCGAGAGTATTTGCAAGTCGGGGGGCAGGTCGATGTTACCGGTACTGCCCATCCACCCGAGCATGAATATTGTCGCGTAGAGGTTGATGCCGCTGGCCCATGCCACGCCCATCGTCAATGCAATTGTCTGGGTAATGTCCATATCAATCCTGGTTGCCTGCGGTGTCTGTGCCCGATTTATATGGGGGCATATTCTATCTATTTTCAGGGGCGTGCGTGAATATCGAACATTTTTTTCTGTTAAGGTTCACTGCAGGAAAGCCATCTAACTGACTGGACAGATATATTTTATTGAGGAATCTCTGATGTGTCGTCACTTTGCTCCTCGCAGGGACGAATCAATAAGTGCTTCATTCAAGAATATACCAGTGATTGCATATTGACGTTTACCAGGGGCGTAAAATCGTGAGTACAGAAAAACCGGTCCGGGAAATCCGGATCAATCCGATTACCCCTTCTGAATCTGTGCTGGTTGCATCAGAACGAAGTTTGCGGCCGCAAAAGGAAGAGGAGCGCGTTCCGCATGATTCAAGGGAACATGTCGATACCTGTCCTTTCTGCAAGGGTAACGAGGACAAGACCCCGCCCACCATCACGGCCCTGCCGGACGAGGCCAACTGGAATATCCGCATTGTGCAGAACCTGTTCCCGGTGCTGGGCACCGAGAGTGACCAGGGCAATATCAGTTTCGGCCTGCAGCAGGTCATGGACGGCTATGGGCACCACGAGGTGATTATCGATCATCACCGGCACGGCATTGAAGTGCACGAAATGTCCGAACAGCATATTGGCATGTTGCTTGGGCTATACAGGCAGCGCATGGAAGAACTGTTTGTCTCGGATGAACGGATCAAGTATGTACTGGTGTTCAAGAATTTTGGCCCGGCTGCCGGCGCCAGCATCAAGCATACCCATAGTCAGCTGATTGCCATGCCGATCATTCCTGAAAATGTTTACAACGAGGTCGAGCACAGTCGCAGGTATTACCGGAAATATCACCAGTGTATTTTCTGCAGTCTGATTGACGAGGCATTGACCTTTGAAGCGACCATCTATAACCGCGACTCCGGTGAAGTGCGGCGCAAGGTGGATGTCGGCCAGTATGTAATTGAGCGCAGCGAGCGGTTTATCGCAATCAAGCCGTTTGCGAGTCGCTACGAATGGGAAGTGCATATCCTGCCGATCCGGCACCAGAGTAACTTCATGAAGGCAACCGTCGAAGATCTTGCGGATTTTTCAAAACTGCTGAAGCACACCATGCAACGCCTTGACAAGGTATTGAGTGGCGCACAGTACAATTATTATTTTCATACGGTACCGCGCTGTGATGAATTCACAGACTGTGATGCGAGTTATCACTGGCACATGGAGATCTGCCCGAGGACCACTATACCCTCAGGCTTTGAGCTGGGTTCCGGCCTGTTTATCAGCACGATCAGTCCGGAGTCTGCGGCTGCCAGGCTGCGTGATGCTATCTGAATGAACAAGCAGCTGGATAGAGTTCAATGGCACAGGCTACAAATATGCCTGTTGTGAACATGCAGATCTGACTATGGCGCAAGGTTCTAGAAAAGCGGTTGTCACAGCATTAACTGCCAATGTGGTGCTGACGGTTCTGAAATTCATTGCAGCAGTGTTTTCCCATTCTGCCTCGATGATGAACGAGGCCATCCACAGTTTGATGGATAGCCTGAACCAGGCATTTTTGCTGGTTGGCCTGAATGTGGCAAGGAAACCGGCGGACGAGGACTATGCATTCGGCCATGGCCAGAAAAAATACCTCTGGAACCTGTGGAGCGCCATCGGCCTGTTTTCGATTGGTTGTGGTCTTGGGCTGGCGCATGCATGGCACTCATGGGTAATCCTGGCGCATGTACAGCCGCAGGAAGTGGTTGAGTTCCTCGGTGTGAGTGTTGCCCCCATCTGGATTGCCGCGACTGTCCTGCTGATTGCACTGTTGCTGGATGGCTATTCGCTTGGCGTAGCGGTACATGCGTTCAGGGCCCGCATGCAGCAGTCCGGTGATTCAGGTTTTATTCGTGCACTCATACGCTCTGATGATCCGACACTGGTTGCCGTTGTGCTGGAAGACTCGGTGGCAACCCTCGGTGTGTTGTTGGCAATGACCGGTATCACACTCGCGGCGTTTACCGGCAATCCCCTGTGGGACATTGTCTTCTCGGCCATGATCGCCTTGCTGCTCGGTCTGACCGCCTTTTTTCTTGGCGCGGTAAACATGCGGTTCCTGGCCGATGTGCGCGACAAGGCGGCAGAAGCTGCTTTTGTCCGGGTGGTTGAAACGCACCCGGAAGTAGAGCGCTATCATGACCTGCGCTCGATCATTATTGATGATGAGCACACCGTTCTGGTTGCTGAAATTGAATTGCGTGAAGAGGCCATGGTCGCCGGTTTGCAATCAACCATTGACGCCTATGAGCGCGAGTACCTTGCGTTGTTGCCCGGGGCGAAACGTAATGACATAAGTGTGCAGGAGTATTGCCGTACACGTGCTGCGGCACAGGCCACCCTGGAAAGGACCGAGACCGTGATTGAAGAGCTTGCGGCCAGTGTCAAGCTGCTGGCACAGCAGGTTCATCATGTGACAATCGAGGTCGAGGGCATTGCGACGCCCCCGGTGAGCGAAGAACGGGGCGAATAATTACTATGGAGCAGGACCCGCGCCTCGCGGGGAACATCTGCTATTCCCGGCGGGGCGCCGGTCCTGCGGTTTGTTTTATTCGCGGTGGCTAATTTATGCGCTATCCTGCCGAGTTATGAAGAACGAAAAACAGACCACGAGCAGTTTGCGTTCGGAAGGTGCCATGCGCCGCGAGCGTGAACACAGGCAGCGCATGAAAAAGATCTTTCCCCTGCTGGTGTTCGGAATTATTGCTGTCTTGATTGCGCGCCAGGAAATCCCGGCGTTTGCGGGTTGGGTGGATCGGCTGCTGGACGCCGATGCCTGGGTTGCAGCCGAGGCCTGTCGCATGGCATCAAAGGCCGCGATCACCAACTCCGGTTTTGCACGCCTGACGGATAATGGTGCGGCCCGGGAAACGGACGATGGTTATTTTGTAGACGATGTCGAATACACGGTGCTGGGTGCAGACGGGCAAGAGCGTGAATTTAATTTTCGCTGCAATGTTACCCGTGCCGGCAAGGTGGTTTC
>DAOVYA010000050.1 GCA_030635865.1 Gammaproteobacteria bacterium
GGAACGCGGTAGCGCCGGTGCATCCCGGCCCGAGGGTCTGGAAGATGGGCTTGGGATGATGGAAGACGGTTACCGTCTTTCCGATGCGCAGACCCAGGCAACACTGGACCTGCGCCTGCACCAGTTAACCGGTCTGGAGCAGGACAAAATCCTGAATGAGTACAAAGATTTGCTTGATGTGATTGATGAGTTACTTGCAATCCTGGGAGACCCCGGCCGCCTCATGCAGGTTATCAGGGATGAGCTTGTCGATCTGCGTGACCAGTTTGGTGATGAGCGGCGTACCGAAATCATGACTGACCACCTGGATTTGACGCTGGAAGACCTGATCACGGAAGAAGACGTGGTCGTGACACTGTCACATGCCGGTTATGCGAAATCCCAGCCATTGACTGATTACCGTGCGCAACGTCGCGGTGGTCGCGGCAAGAGTGCGGCCAAGGTTCGGGAAGAGGATTTTATTGACAAGCTTTTCATAGCCAGTACGCACGATACTATTTTGTGCTTTTCGAGCCGTGGCAAGGTCTACTGGCTGAAGGTGTACGAGCTGCCTCAGGCAGGACGTACCGCGCGCGGCAAGCCGATTGTAAACCTGTTGCCATTACAGGCAGACGAACGGATAAACGCGATCTTGCCTGTCCGTGAATTCACGCAGAATCAGTTTGTGTTCATGTCCACTGCGCTGGGGACCGTGAAAAAGACGTCGCTGGCCGATTTTTCACGACCGCGCGCTAACGGTATTATTGCACTCGATCTGCGTGAGAATGATTATCTGGTTGATGTCGCAATTACTGATGGTTCACAGGACATTATGCTGTTCAGTGATGCCGGCAAGGTGATCCGATTCAAGGAAAGTGATGTGCGTTCCATGGGGCGCACGGCCAGTGGCGTGCGCGGTATAAAGCTGCAGCCGGGGCAGAGCGTTATTTCGTTGATTATTGCCAGCGACAGTCCGGTGCTTACTGCGACCGAGAATGGTTTTGGAAAACGCACCCGCACCGATGATTACCCGGTATATGGCCGTGGTGGCCAGGGTGTGATTGCGATCCAGGTGACTGAACGTAATGGAAGGGTCGTGGGTGCAGTGCCGGCCGATAACACTGATGAGGTTATGTTGATCAGTAGCGGAGGTATCCTGGTGCGCACCCGGGTCAATGAAATTTCCGTGATGGGCAGGAATACCCAGGGTGTGCGATTGATCTCCCTGACCAGGGATGAAGTCCTGGTTGGTATTGAGCGCGTCGTGGAGGACAAGGGTGAGGATAACGGCGATGAGCACGATGATGCCCCTGGCTCAGACAAGGCGACTGGTTCATAAGCGGGCTGCTGCATGTCAGAAGTCTATAATTTCAGCGCCGGACCGGCGGTCTTGCCAAAAACCGTATTGCAGCAGGCGCGTGATGAACTGATTGACTGGCGCGGCACCGGCATGTCGGTGATGGAAATGAGTCACCGTAGCAAGGAATACATGTCGATCGCCGAACAGGCAGAGGCAGACTTGCGTGCATTGCTGAAGATACCTGCTGAATATCATGTGCTGTTTCTCCAGGGTGGTGCAACCAGCCAGTTTGCAATGGCCCCGTTGAACCTGTTGCGAGGGCGTTCACAGGCCGACTATGTAAATACCGGTGCATGGTCAAAAAAGGCTATTGCCGAAGCCGGGCGCTTTTGCACCGTAAATATCGCTGCATCCTCCGAAGATACGAACTTCACAAGTATTCCAGCGCCGGACACATGGCAGCTTGATACAGATTCCGCTTATGTGCATTACACCCCGAACGAGACAATTGGCGGTGTGGAGTTTCACTGGATTCCGGATACCGGTGACGTGCCGCTGGCTGCTGATATGTCATCCACCATTCTTTCACGTCCGCTGGATGTTTCACGCTACGGCCTGATCTATGCCGGTGCCCAGAAAAACATCGGACCTGCCGGATTGACGGTGGTGATCGTGCGCGAGGACCTGACAGGCAGTCCCCGGGACGGGACGCCAACCATGTTTGATTACAAGAAGCATGCAGATAGCGGGTCTATGATGAATACACCGCCGACCTATAGCTGGTACCTTGCCGGCCTGGTGTTTGACTGGTTAAGGAAGCAGGGTGGTTTGTCTGCCATGGCAGAAATCAATTACCGTAAATCACAGCGTCTTTATGATGCAATCGATCGGTCAGGTTTTTACCGAAGCCCGGTCGATGTAGACTGCCGTTCCTGGATGAATGTGCCCTTTACCCTGGCGGATGACGCGCTCGATAGTGTATTCCTCGAGCAATCCGGGAAAGCCGGGTTGCTGAATCTCAAGGGTCACCGTTCAGTAGGCGGCATGCGTGCCAGCATCTACAATGCCATGCCGGAAGCAGGTGTTGATGCCCTGATCGATTTTATGGGAGAGTTTGAGCGCGTACACGGATAGTTTGTATCGTCACTGCGGGTGTTGCGAACAAACATCCGTCATTGCGAGCGAAGCGCGGCAATCTCATAACGCTGGCAGTGGACGTGACGAGATTGCCGCGTCACTGCATTCCTCACAATGACAGAATCTATTACAAGGAGATTGTTGATCCATGCAAAAAATTCTGACACTGAATAATATTTCTCCGGTCGGGCTGGAGCATTTTCCGCGTGATGCCTATGAGGTGGCTTCCGAGATCCAGCACCCGGATGCCATCCTGCTGCGCTCCTTTAACATGCACGACATGGAGGTGCCGGCATCGGTCAAGGCGATTGGCCGTGCCGGTGCGGGCGTTAACAATATCCCGGTTGACGCAATGAGCAAGGCGGGTATCCCGGTTTTTAACGCACCAGGCGCCAATGCCAATGCAGTAAAGGAACTCGTGATCGCCGGTATGTTGATGGCGTCACGCAATCTTTGCCAGGCCTGGGATTTTGCGCGTTCCCTGGAGGGTGACGACGAGGCTATACACAAGGCTGTTGAGTCGGGGAAAAAACAGTTTGTCGGTTTTGAATTACCTGGAAAAACGCTGGGCGTGGTCGGTCTCGGTGCGATTGGCGTTCAAGTGGCAAATGGCGCGTTGGCGCAAGGCATGAACGTGATCGGTTATGACCCCGGGATAACCGTGCAACGCGCCTGGGAGATGTCTTCACAGGTGAACCAGGCAGCCAGCATCGAGGAACTGCTGGCGAAGGTGGACTATGTGACGTTTCACGTACCCCTGGTGGATGCTACGCGCAATATGATTAACGCAGAGCGTCTCAGGTTAATCAAGGACAATGCCATTATCCTCAATTTCTCACGTAACGGGGTCGTGGATGACGCAGCAGTTGTTGCGGCACTTGACGCAGGCAAGGTGTATGCCTATGTCTGTGATTTTCCCAGTAACCTGTTGAAAAATCACCCGCGTGCGGTGACCTTGCCGCACCTGGGTGCTTCGACTCAACAGGCCGAGGAAAACTGCGCAGTCATGGTGGTCGAGGAAATCAGGGATTTTCTTGAAAACGGCAATATCAGGAACTCGGTTAATTTCCCTGAAATGCTGATGCCGCGTTATGGCGGTTACCGCCTGGCTATCGTGAACGAAAATGTGCCGAATATGCTGGGACAGATCTCTACCTGCATGGCTGATGCCGGGTTGAATATCCTTGATATGCTGAACAAGTCGCGCGGCGAACTGGCCTACACACTGGTTGATGTGGATACAGAAGCAAAACCCGTGTGCCTGGAACATATTGCACAGATTGATGGCGTGCTGAATGCCAGGGCACTGTAGATTTTGTGTTGCCGGCTGTGTTCAGGGCCTGTCAATTACCGCCTGATCAGTTACTATCTGTACTTATTGTAACTATTGTCCATCCAGAAAGAATAATTCTCGCCAGGACGCAAAGATCGCAAAGTTATAAGCTTTAAATTATAATTTTTTGGTTTTCTTGGCGTCTTTGCGCCTTTGCCTGCATGGATGTAGGTAAGGGGCGTGAGCAGGAGCGGAAGCTTTGCGAGAGAAATTACAGTGTTTATGGGCGGACACTAACTAGCTGATGGTTATCCCGGAGCATGAGCGGCAACAGCAAACTTGATGAATTGCGTGACAGGATCGACGCACTGGATCAGCAGATCCAGGACCTGATCAATGAACGTGCGGCCTGTGCGCGGGATGTTGCCGGCGTCAAGGCAGGTGAAAACAGGGATACTCATTTCTACCGGCCTGAAAGGGAGGCCGTGATTCTTCGTAACATCAGCGACCGTAACCAGGGCCCGATGCCTGATGAGGAAATGGTGCGCCTGTTCAGGGAGATCATGTCCGCGTGCCTGGCTCTGGAAAAACCCTTGAAGATTGCATTTCTTGGTCCGGAAGGCACATTTACCCAGGCAGCGGCACTCAAGCAATTCGGTCACTCCGTGAAGACGGTTGCCATGGACGGAATTGACGATGTATTCCGCGAAGTCGAGGCGGGTGCAGCCGACTACGGTGTCGTGCCGGTTGAAAACTCCACTGAAGGCGTCATCAGCCATACCCTCGATTTGTTCCAGGATTCACTGCTGAATATTTGTGGCGAGGTCGAACTGCGGATTCACCATCACCTGCTCGCTAAAAGCAGTGATATTAAAATTGACCGGGTACTGGCCCACCAGCAGGCGCTGGCACAGTGCCGTGGCTGGCTGGATGCCAACCTGCCGCAAGCGGAACACGTTGCTGTCGGCAGTAATTCCGAAGCCTCCCGGCTGGTCAGCGAAGCTACAGACGCAGCTGCTATTGCGAGTGACACAGCCGCCGAGTTGTACGGTTTGACTATCCTGGAACACAATATCGAGGACGAACCGGACAATACCACCCGCTTCCTGGTGATCGGTAAACAGGAGGTCTTGCCCAGCGGAAATGACAAGACCTCCCTGCTGGTATCGGTACATAACAAGCCGGGTGCCTTGTACAAAATGCTGAAGCCCATGGCAGAACACGATATCAGTATGACGCGTATCGAGTCGCGCCCGTCACGCCAGGCGATGTGGGAATACGTGTTTTATATCGACGTGGAAGGCCATCGTGAAAATGCAGCAGTTGCAAGGGCGCTGGATGCATTGGAACAGGAAGCCTTCGCGGTCAAGGTGTTGGGCTCCTATCCGAAGGCGGTGATTTGACAGCCAGAATGCCGGGCAGGTCATCATTTATACCCCGTCATTGCGAGGAACAAAGTGACGCGGCAATCTCTTTCAGAATGACTCCGCTGCCAGATTCATGAGATTGCTTCGTCACTTTGTTCCTCGCAATGACGGGGGTGTGTTAAGAGATTGCCGCACTACGCCGCGCCCTGAAGGATGGCATAGCCATCCTGAGGAAGTACTCTTGGGGTGCAATGACGGGAATTATGTAATTAACCAGGGGCTCCTTCACTGGTCATGGACAATAACTTCACTGATCTTGCCGCACCGGGTGTACGTGCATTGCAGCCATATCAACCCGGCAAGCCGGTTGCAGAACTGGAACGCGAATACGGTATCCACGATGCCGTAAAGCTGGCTTCCAATGAGAACCCGTATGGCCCGAGTTCATTGGCCATTGCGGCGGCCGGCCAGGCATTGCAGGATATTTCGCGTTATCCGGAAGGCAGCGGCTACCTGCTGACCGAACGCCTGGCCGGGAAGCACCAGGTTTCGTCGGAGTGCATCACCCTGGGTAATGGCTCCAATGATGTGCTGGACCTGGTTGCGCGTGTATTTCTGACGCCTGATCACGAGGCCGTTTATTCTCAATACGCCTTTGCGGTCTACCCGATCGTGGTGCAGGCGGCGGGTGCGCTGCCACAGGTAGCCGCTGCGCACGATGGCAGTCATGGGCCGGCTTATGGCCATGACCTGGCTGCGATGAGTAAATTGATTGGTTCGAATACGCGCCTGGTATTTATTGCCAACCCGAACAACCCTACCGGTACCTGGCTGAACAGCGACGAGCTGCAGGCATTTATTGCGGGATTGCCCGGTCATGTCATGGTCGTGGTGGACGAGGCTTATTTTGAATATGTGGACTATCTGCAGTACCCGGATACATCCGGGTGGCTGGAGCGATATCCCAACCTGATCGTGACACGTACCTTTTCCAAGGCCTATGGACTGGCAGGACTGAGGGTGGGCTACTCCCTGTCACATCCGGATGTTGCCGGTTTGCTCAACCGGGTAAGACAGCCGTTTAACGTAAACCAGCCGGCGCAGGCGGCGGCATTGGCGGCACTGGATGACTACGCCCATATTGAGGAAACAGTACGCGGCAACCACCAGGGCAGGCAGCAACTGGCAGCCGGTCTTGAAAGGCTGGGACTCTCTTATATAGAGTCTGCCGGGAATTTTATTGCATTCGAGACTGCCCGGCCGGGAATGGATGTTTACCATGATCTGTTGCAGGAAGGTATGATTGTGCGGCCGCTTGCCAACTATGGCATGCCATATCACCTGCGTGTCACGGTTGGGCTGGAAGAAGAGAATCGCCGTTTCCTGGAGGCCCTTGAGAGGGTTTTGTCATGATTGAGCGTTTATGCATTATTGGTGTCGGCCTGATCGGGGGCTCACTGGCGCGTGCACTCCGCGCCGCGGGCTTCTGTCAGCAGATCGTGGGTGCCGGACGCAGTGCAGAGCACCTGCAGAAAGCGGTTGAGCTGGGCGTGATCGACCGTTATGAAACCGATCCTGCACAGGCAGTGGCCGGGGCGGACATGGTGTTCGTGGCAGTACCTCTCGGGGCCATGCAGTCCGTATTCAGTGCTATCAAGGGGCGGCTTGCAGATGGCGCGGTGCTAACCGATGCCGGCAGTGCCAAGGGCAGCGTGCTCGAAAATGTACAACAGGTGTTCGGGCAAGTGCCGGGCTTTTTTGTGCCGGGCCATCCGATTGCAGGGACCGAACAAAGCGGTGTCGAGGCCTCGTTTGCCGGTTTATACAAGGACCGCCGCGTTATTCTAACGCCCGTGGAAAGCACGGATGCGAGTGCGGCAAGCCGGGTACGCGCCATGTGGGAGGCGGCTGGTGCAGAGGTCGTGGAAATGGACCCGGTACATCATGACGCGGTACTTGCCGCGACCAGTCATCTGCCACATCTGCTTGCTTTCACGCTGGTCGACAGCTTGGTGCGCCTGGGGGATCAGCAGGAATTATTTGAATATGCGGCAGGCGGGTTTCGGGATTTCACCCGTATTGCTTCGAGCGACCCGGTGATGTGGCGTGATATCTGCCTGGCGAATCATGATGCGATCCAATTGCTCATCGAGCATTTTATCAGCGACCTGAAAAGTGTTAACCAGGCCGTGCAGGCCGAGGATGGTGATCGTCTGCTGGAGATTTTTGCCAACGCCAAGGACGCGCGTGACCGCTTTATTGAAAAATAACGATTGCTGCCATTCTGATGTCGATTGAAAAGCCTGTTCGTTTTTTTGCCAGCCCCGGTGGAACACTTTCCGGCCGCTTGCGTGTTCCCGGTGACAAGTCGATCTCGCATCGTTCCATCATGCTCGGTTCCCTGGCAATCGGTGAGACCCGGATCAGCGGTTTCCTGGAAGGCGGGGACAGCCTGGCAACCCTGGCAGCCTTTCGTGCCATGGGCGTTAACATTGATGGACCGGATGCAGGGCGTGTGCGCATCCAGGGGGTCGGGTTGAAAGGGTTGAAAGCACCGGCAGACGCGCTCTACCTGGGGAACTCCGGAACGTCCATGCGCCTGATGTCGGGCCTGCTGGCGGGGCAGTCTTTCGATACGACATTGACGGGTGATGTTTCCCTGTCCGGCCGGCCCATGCTGCGCGTGGTTCAGCCGCTGATCAGTATGGGTGCCCGCATTGATACGCAAGCAGGTGGCACGGCACCGCTGGAGATTCATGGTACAGCGGAGCTTGCCGGGATTGACTACAGTATGCCGGTTGCCAGTGCGCAGGTGAAATCCTGCATTTTGCTGGCAGGTCTCTATGCAAGTGGTACAAGCTGCGTCACCGAGCCTGCACCGACCCGGGACCATACCGAGCGTATGCTGGCCGGCATGGGCTACCCGGTGCAGCGGCAACCGGGCCGGGTCTGTATCGAAGGCGGGCATACCCTCAACGGGATCGAGATCGATATTCCCGCGGATATATCGTCAGCGGCCTTCTTCCTGGTGGGTGCGAGTATTGCGCCGGGTTCGGAACTGCTGCTTGAGCACGTCGGCGTGAATCCTGCCCGCACAGGCATAATCGAAATCCTGCAACGCATGGGTGCTGATATCGAAGTCAGCAATGAACGTGATGTTGGTGGTGAACCGGTGGCCGATTTGCAGGTTCGCAGTGCGCCACTGCACGGAATTGATATTCCCGCAGAGCTGGTGCCACTGGCAATTGATGAATTCCCGGTTATTTTTATTGCAGCGGCTTGCGCACAGGGCAGGACGGTGCTCACCGGTGCAGAGGAATTGCGGGTCAAGGAAAGTGACCGTATCCAGGTGATGGCGGATGGTTTGCAAACACTGGGTATCAATGCCACAGCGACACCGGACGGAATGATTATAGAAGGTGGGGCACTGGGCAGTGGTTGTGTTGACAGTCACGGTGATCACCGGATTGCCATGGCATTCTCGGTGGCTGCATTGCGTGCCCGCGGCGAGATCGAGATCCTGAATTGTGCAAACGTGAACACATCTTTCCCGGGGTTTGTTGAACTGGCCGGTGATGCGGGTCTGTTGATCGATGTGCGCTGAAGTTATCTCCGCGTCATTGGCCATACCCACGTCATTGGTTTTTACCCGTCATTGCGAGGAACGAAGTGACGAAGCAATCTCTTTCAGATTGACACTGCTGCCAGATTCATGAGATTGCTTCGTCA
>DAOVYA010000010.1 GCA_030635865.1 Gammaproteobacteria bacterium
GACATCGCTTAGAGAAGAGGAGACAAAGGGTTTCATCGGCAGTCTGAACCGGCGGATTGCCCCGCATACCAATTCCACCCTGTCAGGGTGGTGGCAGCGCAGAACGGATGATGACAGGGAGGGCCAGGATAGTGACTTCTGGTATGTGCAGGCGCAACTCAGTCGTCAAATAAGACAAAGACTGAATGCTTCAGTGTCATATACCTTTACCACGCAGGATTCGGACAACAACCGGGATGACTACTCGGAAAACAGGGTCGAGGCGCGGCTGACAGCCTCTTTCTGAATTATGTATGGCACATTCTATAATCTGAAAGCAAAGCCCTTTCGCTTGAGTCCGGATCCACGGTTTCTTTTTCACAGCAAGGTGCACAGCAAGGCCCTGTCATATCTGCGCTATGGACTGCATACAGGTGAGGGCTTCGTGGTTATTACCGGTGGTGCAGGTACCGGAAAGACCACGCTGGCCCGGCTGATCCTGTCAAAAATCAACCAGTCAAAAATCATTGCCGTTGAGCTGGTGTTGTCGCAGCTGGAGTCGGATGACATGCTGCGCATGGTCGCGGCGGCACTGGGGCTTGCACATCAGGGCCTGCACAAGTCAACCCTGTTGAGGAACATCGAGACGTTTCTTATGGCCAGGGCACGCGAAGGCAAGCGCCTGCTGCTGCTGGTCGACGAGGTGCAAAACCTGTCCCGCGGTGCCCTGGAGGAACTTCGCATGCTGTCCAACTATCAGGTCGGTGAGAAGGCGCTGCTGCAGACCTTCCTCCTCGGCCAGGATGAATTCCGTCCAATGCTGCAGTCTGCCGGGATGGAGCAGTTTCGCCAGAGGGTTATCGCCTCCTTTCATCTTGACCCGTTAAACAGGGAGGAGGTGCGGGAATATATATTGCACCGGTTGAGCCTCTGTGGCTGGCAGGATAACCCATGCTTTGATGATGAGGTGTTTGACAGGATTTACGAATACACATCAGGTGTGCCCCGGCGGATAAACAAGCTGTGTGACCGTGTATTGCTGCATGGATGCATTGAGGAACTGCACGAGATAAGCGTACAGGATGTCAACTCGGTGATAGACGACGAAATGCAGGAAATGCATGCAACAGTAAATGCTTTGGACAAGTCGTTACCGATTGATGAGACGGCAGACTCTCAGAGGCTTCATGACAGCAATGTACAGCCATTGCCTGCGGGCAGTACGATCAGCAATGACGAGCGACGCCTGCTGGCGCTGGAAAAGAAACTGGATCTTCTGGAACAGGCCATGCGTGATGACCGCGAGTGGATTCAGCGAATGAGCATGAAGCTTGCCTTGTCTGACGATAAGGATCAGGAGCAGGAGCAGCTGGACGTACTGAAAGAACCGGGTGTTGCTAACAAGTAGTCCGGGTAGACTTGCGCTGTCCGGTGATATCACCCTGCTTAAGCCGGGCAGACAGTCTTTTAGACAGAATTCGGGTGTGGCCTGCGACATGAGGGCTGGCATATGGGTCTCTGCCAGACCGGTAAGTCATCCTGATAACAGTGTTCCGGCATACCGGCAAATAGATATGAAAACAATTACAGTTGAAAAGCCCGATTCCTCGCCTGGTGCCATTCTCTGCGTGGTCGGTGCGCGCCCGAATTTCATGAAAATTGCGCCCATTATCAGGGCCTTCAGGTCCGACCCTGATCCGATTCATACGCGCCTCGTGCATACCGGGCAACATTATGATGCGGAAATGAATGACGCTTTTTTCACCCAGTTGCAGATACCGCAGCCGGATATCGAACTGGAAGTGGGATCTGCCAGCCATGCCGTACAGACAGCCGAGATCATGAGGCGGTTTGAGCCGGTCGTGGATGCAGAGTCACCAAGTGCGGTTCTGGTTGTCGGTGATGTGAATTCCACCATTGCCTGCGCGCTGGTGGCGGCCAAGAAGAACATCCCGGTCATCCATGTCGAGGCCGGACTGCGCAGTTTTGACCGTGCCATGCCAGAGGAGATTAACCGGGTTCTGACCGACCAGATTTCCACCTTGCTGTTCACCACGGAGCCGGCCGCACGCGAGAACCTGCTGCGTGAAGGGGTTGATGACCGGCAGATCCATTTTGTCGGCAATGTCATGATCGACACCCTGAAGCACTGCCTTGAGCAATCGGTCCCGGCAGCGAAGACACTGGCAGGTATACCCGGGCGCAAACCTTTCCTGGACGGTGACAGCGGCTATTGCGTGCTGACGCTGCATCGTCCTTCGAACGTCGATGAGCCGCGGTTGTTCAGGCATATCCTCGAAACGGTACGGATAGTCAGCGAAAGCATACCGGTGGTGTTTCCCCTGCATCCGCGCACCCGCAACCGGGTGGCCGAACTGGGCCTGCAGGAAATGCTTGAGTCTGACCGCATCGCCTGCCTGCAGCCCCTTGCTTACCTGGAAATGCTCGGCCTCGTTTCCGCGGCGCGCCTGGTCATAACGGATTCAGGCGGCTTGCAGGAGGAAACCACGGTTGTCGGTGTGCCCTGTGTCACCTTGCGAAACAACACCGAGCGGCCGGTCACTGTCGTACAGGGTACCAATACAATCGCCGGACAGGACAGGGCGCAGATCCTCGCCGTGGTGAACGATGTTCTGAATAACGGCGGCAAGAGCGGACGGGTGCCGGAGTTGTGGGATGGCAAGGCGGCCGGGCGTATCAAACGGAAACTGAATGATTGGCTGCAGCATCAGACGCCACTGGTTGCTACAGGTTAGCTGACAGGTCTGCGGCTTAACCAGTGTCCGTTCATAAACGTTGTAATTTCTCTCGCAAAGGCGCAAAGAAGGAAATTTTTATGGTTTTTATAACAATAAGTTATAACTTTGCGATCTTTGCGTCTTGGCGAGATTTATTCTTTCTGGATGGACCCTAACTATGCCTGTGTCTCAGTCGGGAAGTGCATCGGCCAGTGTAGTCAACGCCATGACGGTAGATGTGGAGGATTATTTTCAGGTCTCTGCATTCGAGAGCGTGGTAAATCGCGGCGACTGGGACCGGCTGCCATGCCGGGTAGAGCAAAACACCGACCATATACTTGAACTGTTCGACGGGCATGACGTCAAGGCCACATTCTTTATGCTTGGCTGGGTCGCGGCGCGTTATCCGGAACTGGTCCGCCGGATTGTTGATGCCGGTCATGAACTGGCCAGCCACGGGTATTTCCACGTTCGTGTAACCCGGCAGCCGCCGCAGGCATTCAGCGAGGATGTCAGCAAGACAAGGAAACTGCTCGAGGATATAGCGGGTTGCGAGGTGCAGGGCTATCGAGCGGCCAGTTACTCGATTGTTAACGAGACACTATGGGCGCACGATCTCCTGCAGGAAGCGGGCTACCGCTACAGTTCGAGTGTCTACCCCATTCGTCATGACCTGTATGGCATCCCGGATGCACCGCGTTTTGCCTATCGGCACAAGGATGGCGGGTTGCTGGAGATACCCGTCACAACGGTGTCGCTGTTCAACCACAACCTGCCTTGCGGGGGTGGTGGCTATTTCCGCCTGCTGCCCTACAGGGTGTCCCGCTGGGCCATGAAACGCGTCAACGGGACCGACCGCATGCCCTGCGTGTTCTATTTTCATCCCTGGGAGATCGACCCGGGGCAGCCAAGACAAGCCGGGATCAGCGGAAAAACACGCTTTCGTCATTACCTCAACCTCGGGCGAATGCAAGCGCGAGTCGAAAGGCTGCTGGACGATTTCAGCTGGGGCCGGATGGATAACGTCTTTTTGTCTGATGGTGAAATGTAATAATGGATCCGGCAGCGACTCATAACGCGGCAGCCGTGACATCCGGCAGTGGCCCTGAAATCACGGTGAGGACACTGACGCCGGATTACCGGGAGCAATGGGATGAATTTGTGGATGCCTGTCCCGATGCCACGTTTTTCCATCGCGCCGGTTGGCAAGAGGTCATCGAGAAGGCATTCGGACACCGTACCCATTATCTTTTTGCCGAGCGTAACGGCAGGATTGCCGGTGTCTTGCCGCTTGGCCATATCAGGAGCCGCCTGTTTGGCAATGCGCTGATTTCAACGCCCTTTTGCATGTATGGGGGGATTGCTACAGAGGACAGTGAAGTATTTTCTGTGCTTGAATCCACCGCCTGTGCGCTGGCCGAGAGGTTGAAGGTGGACTACCTGGAGATGCGCAATCGGGAAGCCCGGCATACAGGCTGGCCGGCCAAGGAACTCTATGTAACTTTCCGGAAGTCGATCGATTCTGACCCCGAGAAAAACCTGCTGGCAATACCTCGCAAGCAGCGGGCCATGGTGCGCAAGGGCATCAAGGCCGGCCTGAAGGGCGAGTTTGACAGTTCGATCAACCGTTTCTACGAGGCCTACTCACAGAGTGTGCGCAGTCTGGGCACGCCGGTATTTTCCCGTGGCTATATTAAGCTGCTGCTGGATGTCTTCAGGGACAGCTGCGACATACTGACAGTCACCCATGACGGCGACCTGGTCAGCAGCGTCCTGAGTTTCTATTTTCGTGACGAGGTTCTGCCGTTTTACGGCGGCGGGACGCCGCTGGCCCGTCAGTTGAAAGGCAACGATTTCATGTACTGGGAACTGATGCGCCACAGTTGCGAGCGGGGCCTGCGGGTGTTTGACTATGGACGCAGCAAGCAGGGGACAGGTTCCTTCAATTTCAAGAAGAACTGGGGATTCGAACCTACCCCGCTGCACTACGAATACCACCTGGTGAAGGCCAGGGAGATACCGGATAAAAGCCCCATGAACCCGAAGTACCGGTTGTTTATCAATGCCTGGAAACGGCTGCCGCTGCCGGTAACACGGCTTCTCGGTCCCCTGCTGGTGCGTAACCTGGGCTGAACCAATGGAAGAACTATTGTTTCTTGCGCATCGCATCCCCTATCCACCCAACAAGGGAGACAAGATTCGGTCGTACCATATCCTCAAGCACCTGGCCCGCTCTTACCGGGTGCACCTGGGCGCCTTCGTGGATGATCCGCATGATATGCGCTACCGCGATAAGGTTGAGGCACTGGTCGAGTCGACCTGCCTGTTACCGCTGTCACCGGTACTGGGCAGATTGCGAAGTCTTTCCGGCCTGGTTCAAAACAAGGCGCTCAGCCTTCCTTATTTTTATGATAAAGGGATGCAGGACTGGGTCGATTCGCGCATGGCCAGCGCTACTCTACAGCGGGTCTTTGTGTTTTCCTCGCCGATGGCCCAATACGTTCTGGGCAAGAACTCGCCGCAAATACGGCGTGTTGTTGATTTCGTGGATGTCGACTCGGACAAGTGGCGACAGTATGCGGACCGCAAGCACTGGCCATTGAGCTGGCTGTACCGCAGGGAGGCAGAGACACTGCTGCAGTTCGAGCGTGAAGTTGCCATGAAGTTTGACGCCAGTCTTTTTGTTTCAGCTGAAGAGGCCGCCTTGTCAAAGCAGCTGATCCCGGAAGCCGCCGGTTCTATCAGCCATCTTGAGAATGGCGTAGATCACGCTTTCTTCACGCCAGACGCAAATTATGATGATCCATATGCCGGTTGCCGGGAGGTCCTGGTGTTTACTGGTGCCATGGACTACTGGGCAAATATCGATGCTGTGCGGTGGTTCGCGAAAGAGGTTCTTCCCATGGTCCGGGCTGCGGTTGAGACCGCTGAATTTGCCATTGTTGGCGCGCGACCATCCAGAGAAGTGCAGGAACTGTCATCACTCCCCGGGGTGTTGGTAACGGGTGCTGTAAGGGATATACGGCCCTACCTGGCTCATGCGCGTGCAGCTATTGTACCGCTACGCATTGCGCGTGGTGTACAGAACAAGATCCTGGAAGCCATGGCGATGGCGAGGCCGGTTGTGGCAACCCGGGTTGCAGTGAAAGGGATCGATACTGCAGGTGAGGATGGGCTGGAGATTGCCGATAACAGTAATGAATTTGCCGAAAAAACCATTCGATTGCTGAAAGCAGCCGGTACCTCCACGGTCATGAGTTCCCGGCACTGGGTTTGCCGGAGATATGACTGGGAACACAACCTTGAGAAGCTGGATGATCATTTGGGTGTCCGGCAACGCGAGCGAAGGCATATAGCCTGAACATACATAGCCGTTGCATTAATTAAATTCAGAACAGTAATGACGAGATTGCCACAAATACAGGAGCTGAGAAGACGGGCGGAACCCCTTTGGAGTTTGTATGGTTTCCTCTTGCTGTGTATTGCAGGACTGTTCTCATATGCCTACCTGGATACTTTCAAGGAACTCTGGTACTACTGGATCGAGGGCTACAACTGGCAGTTTGTCGTCCCGATTGCCTTTATTTACATGCTCTGGGATCGAAATGATTTATACGCCGGATTACATAAAAAGCCATGCATTCTGCCAGGTTTATTTTTGCTGGTATCCGGCTGCTCGTTACTGATTGCCGGTCAGCTCAGCAGTACGCACAGCCTGCGTGAAATATCAATCATCATCAATATTTTTGGTCTCGTTTTCCTGCTATTCGGCGCCACATATGTCAGAAATCTTTTTTGGCCGCTGATCTACCTCGTGCTGATGATATCGTTGACTTCCGACCTGCTGGACAATCTTCGATTCCCGTTAAAACTGATCTCTGCAACTGTAGCGGCGGATGCACTTCAAATGGCTGGTTATGCTGTTTACAGAGACGGAACATTTCTACAGCTTCCGCATATCACCCTGGAGGTTGCGGATTCCTGTAGTGGCCTCAATCAAATGGTCTCATCCATAGCCTTGGGGATACCAATCGCCTTTACGGTCCTCAACCAGTGGTGGAAACGGATAGTAATCATTTTACTTTCCGTCATGCTTGGTCTTGTAATGAACTGGATCCGGGTCTTTCTGATATCGATCTGGCACAGCAACTCGGCTAAAGAGGTTATCCATGGGCCGTATGGCATCTATGAGCTACCCTTTATTTTTCTGGCTGGAGTTTTCATCACCCTGGCTGTGGCAATGGCCATATCCGGCAAGACGGATGCACGAGCAACCAGTGGCCATGGAGTAGTGCCCGGCACTGCCGCGGGGCGAACTGCTGACAGGAATTCCATGCGTGCACCGGTTGTTGTCATCCTTGTGCTATCGGTAACCGCGTTTTACCTAAACTCATGGAAAGTTGAGGCCATCGATCTGCAGGATGGATTCACTGACTTCCCTGTGACGATTGCCGGCTTTCATGGCAAGCAGACAGGCAAGCTTGGAAAGCCGTTCTACACGGGTCTCGCGCATACCGAACTCATTGCCGGTTATGTTAATCAGGCCGGGGAGATTGCCAGGGTGTATATCGGATATTTTCATTCGCAGAACCAGCAGGAGGAGTTGATCGATTACCGCTATAACTGGCTTCACGACGGCGCAGAGTCCATTGAATTGCCATCTTCCACGTCCACACTCTCCATGAAGAGGAACCGCGTACGAACTGGCGGCAGGAACGTTACAGTGTTCTTCTCTTACGATATCAATGGCAGAAATATCATTGACCCCAGGATGGCGAAGCTTGCATCGTTATTCGATGCGTTGGTGCAGCGACGCAACAATGGCGCCATTATTATGGTGATATTTGACAAGGAAGTACGGGAGCTTTCAACCGATGAACAGGAGTTCCTGATACAGGTAATGAACATAACAACAGCCAGATTGCCAGGTGGATAGCCGGCCGATTCCAATGCGCAAATGAAGCCTTGCCAGACACCAGTAGAAAATCACGGGTTCAGCACCAGGTTGCTAACTGACGAGGAGTTCAGCCGGTACAGGGAGCCCTGGAACAAGCTGCTGGATGCATCCAGATCAGAGTCTTTTTTTCTCAAGTGGGAGTGGATTTATACGTTCTGGGAAACCATCGACAAAAGGGATGCATTACTCCAGGTGTGGCTTTGCCACGACGGACCAGAACTCGTCGGTATTGCGCCATTTTATGTCTATCCCACAATTTTCATGAAAGTGCCGGTCAAAAAGGTTGCTTTTCTGGGAGACAGGGTTGCCAGCGACTACATGGACATCTTTGCAGAACCTGGCTATGAGGAAATCTGCTGCCGGGAGGTGCTACGCAGGGTGCGGCATAAAAGCCCGGCAACCTATGACGTGCTTGAACTGGACGGCGTTTGCACCGATTCAAACCTTTATCGATATCTTGCAGCCGGCTGTGATGCAGGCAAGGGCATGCAGTTGTTGCCAAGATTTGACTGTCCGAGGACCATGCTGGCCAGGTCATTTGATAAATACATTGGCGGGCTTAGCGCCAGTACGCGCTATTCACTCGGGAGGAAGAAACGAAAATTAGAGAGGGATTTCGGCGGTATAGCCATCAAACATTCTGACTTGAACAATAATCCGCAAATGCTGGGTGTGCTATTCGAGCTGCACAAGAAAAGATGGGGAGTACTAAAGGGTAAAACCAGCACCTTCTCCAGCGCGTACAGGGAGTCATTCAACAACAAACTATTGCAGCGTCTTGGTAAAGGTGATGGATTTTTCAGTTGCATGACCATCGATGACGAACCAGTCTCAATACTGTACATCTTTGTCTACAAGAATAATGCATTCTTTTACCAGAATGGCTGGAATCCTGTATTCGCATCCTATGGTGTCGGTATACTGAATATCCAGCAGGCAATACGCCATGCAATAGAAGCGGGGTACAGGAGTTTTGACTTTCTCCGTGGAGAGGAGGCATACAAATACAAGTTCTGTGAAGAGACGCGACAGGCGTATTCTGTTCAGTACTTTGGGTCAGGACCGTTTGCCAGGATTGCAAAAGTGCTTTTCTTGCTCAAGAGCGGACTAAAAAGCCTGATCTTCCGGTTACGAAAGTTCCGAGGTCAGGTGATTAAACTGGGCGGGCATTATTTCTATTGTTTACAGGACCGGCAGAGTTGAAAAAAAATCTGAAAAGAATCTCGGCGTCAGCTATGTGTAAATCCGGCCTACTGTCGATACTCGGTCGGTTTGGCAGCAGCCTCACAATTCTTACATTCCATCGCGTTGTTACAGAAGAGGAAAAGACCCAAAGCCTGAACAAGCCGATGATGGTCACGGAAGGCCAGTTCGATTCACTGCTCAAGGCAATCCGCCAATATGGCCATCCGATATCTCTCACTGATGCGGTGGAGGGGCTCAGGAAGGGGAGCAGCTTTAAGCCGGGAACGGTGGTGATTACATTTGACGACGGGTATTACGATTTCTATGCGCGTGCGTTCCCACTGCTCAAGGAATACGGCATACCGGCCACAATGTTTCTCACGACCGGTGTTATAGGAAATCAACATGAATACCCCTGGTGGGATGAGGTTGACTATTATGCCAGGTCTCGCAAGGACAACCCGTATCGGCGAGGCGATGGTCTCACCAATGATCTGGAAAACGCGATTCAACTCATCGAGCAATTGCCTGCAGACAGAACAGAGCGCGATGAAGCGGCAATACGGGAGGCGCTAAACCGGGTGGCGCTAGAGGAGCGCAACCGGTTCATTGGAAAAATCAGATCTACGATGCTGAAAGACCAGCCACGTTCACAGCTGATGCTGACATGGGATAATGTAAGGGAAATGTCCGGTTTCATAGAAATCGCAAACCATACAGTTAACCATCATTTGCTGGATCGCCTTGATCCGCAGTCGATACGCGATGAGATCACGGGTGCAAGTGAAAGGATTGAACAGGAAACAGGTCTGCAGTGCAGTGGGATGGCGTATCCTGCAGGTGTATTTACACCTCAAGTGGCTGCAATCGCCAGGGAATGCGGTATCGAGTATGCGGTAACGACCCGGTTCGCGAATAATTCAGGGAAAACGAACCTCATGTCTCTCAACCGGAAGGATGCCGGTTATCTTTTCATTGAAAACAGGATTGAACCTTCTTATTACAAGGTCACTGTGTCCGGCGTGCTGGACCGTTTCCGGAAGGACTACACAGACAGCCCTGGTGTTCTGAGCAGCAAGCGAGAACCCAAAGATATACATGGTGAATCAGGATCTACGCCCCTTATCGTTCACGTTATTTATCATCTGGCAGTGGGCGGTCTTGAAAATGGGCTGGTAAACCTGATAAACCGCTTTCCTGCCAAGCGTTACCGCCATGTGATCATCTGCCTTACCGACTACACGGATTTTCGTAACCGGATCCGGAATCCGGATGTCAAGGTCTATGTCCTGCATAAGCGTCCAGGAAAGGATCTTCGGATCTACCTGAAACTCTGGCGGCTGTTTCGCCAATTGAGACCGGATATCGTGCATACCCGAAATCTGGCCACCCTGGAGTCCCAGTTACCGGCTTTGCTCGCGGGGGTTCCACACAGGGTCCATGGTGAGCATGGGCGCGATATCAGTGACATCGATGGTGCCAGCAGGAAATACCAGTTATTGCGCAGGCTGTTTAGTCCTATGGTGCAGCGTTATATTGCACTGTCTCATGATCTGGAACGCTATCTCCAGAGCCGTGTCGGCATTCCCGCCAGTAAAATTACCCATATATGCAACGGTGTCGATACCGAAAAATTCAAGCCGGCTGGTCAGAAGAAGGCGGGTATATTACCGGAGAATTTCTCGGGGTCCGATAAAATTGTTATCGGAACAGTTGGTCGCATGGAAGCGGTAAAGGACCAGATCAACCTGGCAAACGCATTCATCCGGCTGGTGAATGACCACCCGGAGGGCGGCGAACATCTTCGACTGGTCATGATCGGTGATGGTGCCTTGCGCGGGCCTGCAGTGTCATTACTTGAAGAGGCTGGTCTTGGTGATATCGCCTGGTTGCCAGGGGAACGGGACACTGTTCCCGAGTTGCTGGGTGCCATGGATGTTTTTGTGCTGCCTTCCCTGGCAGAAGGGATTTCCAATACCATACTCGAGGCAATGGCCACCGGTCTGCCAATCGTGGCGACCAATGTCGGCGGTAACAGTGAACTTCTGGTAGATGGTACAACCGGATTACTGGTGCCACGCAGTAATCCGGATGCGCTGGCTGCCGCCATACGTCGCTATGCAGATGATCCGGGCCTGCGGCTGGGGCATGGCGCAAGTGCGCGCAGGCGCTGTGAGTCCGAGTTCAGTATCAATATCATGGTGAAGAACTACCAGGAACTTTATGAGGGGCTGTTACCGGCGAACAGAAAATCGATCATCGCGAGTGCATCCGGATGCTGAAACAGTGTTCAGGCAACGTTTCAAGTCTAATGTCTGATTCACATATAGTGCCTTGTCATAGCTCCGATTCTGTCACCCCCATAAAAGTCTGAAAAATATATCAGGTTATTTGCTTGGTTCCTGAAGGTAAAATATGTGTGGAATAGCCGGAATCTTTGATACCCGCGAGGGGCGCTGCGTAGATGAGCAATTGCTCGAACGCATGAACCAGAGCCAGTTCCACCGCGGGCCGGATGATGGTGGTATTCACGTGGAGCCGGGTATCGGCCTCGCGCACCGCAGACTGTCCATTATCGACCTCTCCAACGGTCACCAGCCGTTGTTCAATGAGGATGGCTCGGTGGTGGTTGTCTTCAACGGCGAGATCTACAACTTTCCCGAACTCACTACGGAGTTACTCGCGGCCGGCCATCAATTCAGGACGCATTGCGACACCGAGGTTATCGTCCATGCCTGGGAGGAGTGGGGTGAGGCCTGTGTGGATCGCTTTCGCGGTATGTTTGCTTTTGCTGTCTGGGACCGTAACCGCCGTAGTCTGTTTCTCGCACGCGACCGCCTGGGCATCAAGCCGCTGCATTACGCCCTGTTGAATGACGGGCGCCTGCTGTTTGGCTCGGAACTCAAATCCCTGCTCGTTCATGACGGGTTGCCAAGAAAGATAGAACCATGCTCGGTGGAAGATTATTTTGCCCTCGGCTATGTCCCGGAGCCACGGACCATCTTTACGGATGTCTTCAAGCTGCCTCCCGGTCATACCCTCACAATACGGCGAGGTGATACCCGGCTCCAGCCACGGCAGTACTGGGACGTGGATTTCTCTCCCAATGGCATCACCGATGAAGCAGAGGCACGTGAGCAGTTGATTGCGCGGTTCGAGGAGGCGGTCAGGATCCGCATGATTGCCGATGTGCCGCTGGGGGCGTTCCTCTCCGGTGGTGTGGACTCCAGCGCTGTCGTCGCCATGATGGCAGGCTTGAACAGAGAACCGGTCAACACCTGTTCCATCTCCTTTGGCGATCCTGCCTACAATGAGAGCCACTTCGCCTCGATGGTGGCAAGCCGGTACCACACCGATCACCAGGTCGGGGAGGTCAGCCCGGATGATTTTGATCTGATAGAAAAACTCGTCGATATCTATGATGAACCCTACGCCGACAGCTCGGCCATGCCGACTTACCGGGTCTGCGAGCTTGCGCGAAAACGTGTGACCGTCGCGCTGTCAGGTGACGGTGGTGATGAAAATCTTGCCGGCTATCGGCGCTACCGCTGGCACCTGTACGAACAGCGCATGCGCTCGATTCTGCCACTTTCAGTGAGGCGGCCGCTGTTCGGAACCCTGGGCCGGCTTTATCCGAAGGCGGACTGGGCGCCGAGGGTCTTTCGTGCCAAGTCGACCTTTGAGGCACTGGCCAGGGATGATGTCGAGGGGTATTTCCACAGTGTCTCGATACTCGGAGACACCATACGTGCGAAGCTCTTCAGTGACGATTTCCGCCGTGATCTGCAGGGGCATCGGGCACTGGATGTGTTTCGCGAGCATGCCGCACACGCTCCGGAGCACCCGCTCTCCCGGGTCCAGTACCTGGACCTGAAGACCTACCTGGTGGGCGATATCCTGACCAAGGTCGACCGCGCCAGCATGGCCCATGGACTCGAAGTCCGGGTCCCCATTCTGGATCACAAGCTGGTCGAATGGATGGCAGGCCTGTCACCGGAGTTAAAGTTGCGCGGCCGGGAGGGCAAGTACCTGTTCAAGAAATCCCTGGAGTCGCGCCTGCCGGAAGCTATCCTGTACCGGCCCAAGATGGGCTTTGCGGTACCGCTGGCCAGCTGGTTCCGCGGTCCGCTCCGGGAGCGGGTCAGAAAGGCGCTGCTGAGCCCCTGTATGCTGGATAGCGGCATCTTCGACGGTGGCTTCCTGCGGCAGATTGTCGACCAGCATCAGTCCGGGCGCAGGAATTTCAGCGACCCCATCTGGACGCTGCTGATGTTCGAGGCCTTCCTGCGCAAGCAGCAGGGTCATTGACGGGGCTGGCCACAATGCGCGTGCTGCATATCCTTGACCACTCTGTTCCCCTGCACAGCGGCTATACCTTCCGTACCCGCGCGATCCTCGAACAGCAACGCGCGCTGGGATGGGAAACGTTCCAGTTGACCGGCACCAAGCAGGGCAAGACCGGGGCAGCGGTTGAACAGGTCGGGGAACTGACTTTCTACCGGACGCAGCCGTCTTCGGGAATCATGGAGCGCTTGCCTGTCATCAACCAGCTGGCCGTGGTTGCCGGGCTTGAAAGGCGACTTGCCGAGGTGATCCCCGAGGTGAAGCCGGACCTGCTGCATGCTCATTCACCGGCCCTGAACGGTCTGTCGGCACTGCGCGCCGCCAGGCAGTCCGGAATACCGTTTGTTTACGAGGTGCGCGCCTTCTGGGAGGACGCGGCAGCAGACCACGGGACCAGCCGGGAGGGCGGGCTGCGCTATCGTTTGACCCGCTCATTGGAAACCCATGTCCTGAAACGTGCCAGTGCGGTGACAACGATCTGTGAAGGCTTGCGAGGCGATATCGTGGCGCGCGGCATCCCCGCGCGAAAGGTCACCGTCATCCCCAATGCCGTGGATATCGAACGGTTCTCGTTTGGCGGGCAGCCCGACCCGGCAAGGCAACAGCAGTTTGGTCTCGAGGGCAAAACCGTGCTCGGTTTTATCGGTTCCTTTTATGCCTATGAAGGCCTGGCTCTCCTGCTGCGGGCCATGCCGGGGATTCTGAAGGCGGCCCCGGATACATGCCTGCTGCTGGTAGGCGGCGGTCCGGAAGAGCCGCGTTTGAAGGCCCTGGCAGATGCCGCCGGCCTTCAGGACAGTGTTATATTTACCGGTCGCGTCCCCCATGACGAGGTGCAGGACTACTACAACCTGGTTGACATCTTTGTCTACCCGCGACTGTCGATGCGACTGACAGATCTGGTTACGCCATTGAAGCCGCTGGAGGCGATGGCCCAGGGACGGCTGGTGCTGGCGTCGGATGTGGGTGGTCACCGCGAACTGATTCGAGACGGCGAAACCGGCAAACTGTTTCATGCCGGCAGCATTGAAGACCTGCAAAGGACGGTGCTGGAGATGTTGCGTGACCGTATCGGTTGGCAGGCACAGCGCGAAGCTGGGCGCCGGTTCGTTGAAACGGAACGTACCTGGGAGGCCAGCGTGGCCAGATACCGGGATGTCTATGCTGCCGTGCTTGGGCAGGGTAACCGAGTATGACCGAGATGCATATTGGCCTGGTTGGCCCCTTGCCACCCCCCTCCGGTGGTATGGCGAATCAGACACGGCAACTGGCGCGCTTGCTGAGGTCGGAGGGACTGGATGTCGAACTGTTACAGACAAATGCAGCCTACAAGCCTCGCTGGGCGGGAAAATTGCGCGGTATCAGGGCGTTGTTCCGCTTGCTTCCTTATTTGTGGCGGCTGTGGCAAACAGCCGGCAGGGTAGACCTGCTTCACGTGATGGCCAATTCGGGTTGGTCCTGGCATTTGTTTGCGGCTCCTGCCATCTGGATAGGCAGGTTGCGGCGTACCCCGGTGGTTGTGAACTACCGGGGCGGGGAAGCAGAGGAATTTTTCCAGAAATCCTTCCGCTGGGTGCGACCGAGCCTCAAGCGTGTTGCGGCTGTTATTGTGCCTTCTGACTTTCTTGCCAAGGTCTTTCGTAGACGGGACATCGACGTCCACATTGTAAGGAATATTGTCGATATCAAGCGGTTTACATCGCATGGTATGCGCTCACAACAACGGCAGGACGGTCCGCATTTGCTGGTTACCCGAAATTTGGAGCCCATCTATGATATCGGTACAGCACTGCGTGCATTCAGGCGCATACATGAGGCCTTTCCCGGGGCGCGGC
>DAOVYA010000078.1 GCA_030635865.1 Gammaproteobacteria bacterium
AAATCAGGTTTAGGGGTCTGCATCGTGGCGAGCAAACCAGTAATAATAAAAATTATCTCGTATAAACAGTTGGTTAACTGTTTCTGGCTGTCATGAAATCAATTTTGGTGCTGAATGGGCCAAACCTGAACCTGCTCGGTAGCCGTGAGCCGGAGCACTACGGTGCAACCACCCTGGAAGAAATCCTTGCCGGTCTTCATAAATCTGCGGAATCAGCCGGGGCCGGGCTTGCTGATTTCCAGAGTAATGCCGAGCATGAACTGGTTGGCGCTATCCAGGACGCGCCTGCAAAGGGTGTTGATTTCATCATTATCAACCCGGCCGCATTGACGCATACAAGCGTCGGCATAAGAGATGCCCTGCAGGCCGTGGGCATACCGTTTATTGAAATCCATCTCTCGAATATTCATGCGCGTGAAGCATTTCGCAAGCAGTCCTTTTTGTCCGATATAGCCGTTGGTGTGATATCGGGGTTGGGGCCTGTTGGATACGAGTTGGCACTGCAGGCAGCACTGGATTATTTGGAGAAAGTGAAAAGTAAGAAGTGAGAAGTGATGGAAGTGCGGATTACAGATAAATTGCAAAGTATACGGTGCGAATAGTGCACCCTACATTTGGCAGGGTTTAATATGGACATACGCAAAGTAAAGAAACTGATCGAACTGCTGGAAGAATCCCAGGTTGCCGAGATCGAGATTCATGAAGGTGAGGAGTCCGTTCGTATCAGTCGCATGCCACAGGGTGTGCCGGCCCAAACTGTTATACAGGCGGCGGCGCCCGCAATGACGGCACCACAGGCGGCATCTGCCGCACCGGTACCTGCCGAGCCGGCTGTACCCGCTGGACATACGGTAAGTTCACCAATGGTGGGTACGTTCTACGAAGCCGCGTCACCAGGTGCCAGGCCGTTTGTTGAGATTGGTCAACAGGTGAACATAGGCGATACGCTTTGTATCATTGAAGCAATGAAAATGTTAAACCAGATTGAAGCCGACAAGTCTGGCAAGGTAACTGCCCGGCTGGTCGAGAACGGCCAGCCGGTTGAGTTTGGCCAATCCCTGTTTGTGATCGACTGATGCTGGAAAAGGTTGTTATAGCCAACCGCGGCGAGATTGCCCTGCGTATTTTGCGTGCCTGCAAGGAACTGGGCATTGCTACGGTAGCGGTACATTCCGAGGCCGATCGGGATCTGAAACATGTGTTGCTGGCAGATGAAAGCGTCTGCATCGGCCCGGCACCTTCCACGGAAAGCTATCTCAACATTCCTGCCATTATCAGTGCCGCTGAAGTAACCGATGCCAGCGCCATTCATCCGGGCTATGGATTCCTGTCGGAAAATGATGATTTCGCAGAGCAGGTGGAAAGAAGCGGCTTTATTTTTATAGGCCCAAGACCGGATACCATCCGCACGATGGGAGACAAGGTTGCGGCAATCAGGGCCATGCAGGAGACGGGTGTGCCCTGCGTGCCGGGTTCGGACGGCCCACTCACCGATGATGACGAAGCCAACCTGGAGACTGCCCGGAAAATCGGTTACCCGATTATTATCAAGGCCTCCGGTGGCGGAGGCGGCAGGGGGATGCGCGTCGTGCATGCGGAGGCGGCGTTACTCGGGGCCATATCGCTGACCAAAACCGAGGCGCAGAATGCCTTCAATAATGATGTCGTGTACATGGAGAAGTTCCTGGAGACTCCGCGGCATATAGAGTTCCAGGTACTTGGTGATGGCGAAGGTAATGCAATTCATCTTGGTGAACGTGACTGCTCCATGCAAAGACGGCACCAGAAAGTCGTAGAGGAAGCGCCGGCACCCGGTATCAGCGAGGCATTGCGCGATGAGATGGGTCAGCGCTGTGCAGATGCCTGCAAGAAGTTACGTTATCGTGGTGCGGGTACGTTTGAATTTCTATATGAAGACGGCGAGTTTTACTTCATTGAAATGAATACGCGCGTACAGGTTGAACACCCGGTCACCGAAATGATCACGGGTGTGGATATAATCAAGGAACAATTATTCATTGCTGCAGGCAAGGGGATTTCCTTCAAACAGGAAGATATAAAATTCCGTGGTCATGCAATCGAGTGCCGTATCAATGCCGAGGATCCGGAAAACTTCATGCCTTCGCCCGGCAAGATCGAGTCCTACCATGCACCTGGCGGGCCGGGTATTCGCATGGATTCCCATATTTACAATGGTTACGTTGTTCCACCCTATTATGATTCCATGATCGGAAAGCTGATTGCCTATGGGGAGACCCGCGAGTCTGCCCTGGCGAGAATACGGGTGGCCCTGGATGAAATCGTGATTGATGGCATCAAGACCAATACTCCCCTGCAACGCGATATCGTAACCGATCCTGTTTTTATGCAGGGCGGGGCAAACATACATTACCTGGAAAAGAAACTGGGTATGTAGGGGCTTCCTGTTTAGGGGGCTTCTGATTAATTAACAAAACTCCGTCATTGCGATCTCACTCTATCGTTATTGCGAAGCTACCCTTCCGTCATTGCGAGCGAAGCGCGGCAATCTCATGAAGCTGGCAGCGGACTTAAGGTGCCCTCATTACGAGATTGCCGCGTCACTTCGTTCCTCGCAAAGACGGGGGTTGCTTAGATGGCCTGGCTGCAGCTGTCTGTTGAAGTGCCTGCTGATCAGGCAGAGATTGCCTCTGAGGCGTTTAGTGCGGCCGGAGCCTTGTCCGTGACTGTCCTGGATGCGGGTGATGAGCCGCTGTTTGAACCGGCGCCTGGCGAAACACCGCTTTGGTCTCGTAACCGTATCGTTGCCTTGTTCGGTCCGGAAACAGATGTGGCGCAGGTGGTGGGGCATCTCCGGGATATGCTTCCTGGTGAATCAATTGTGTGTCACCAGGAACGCCTTGAAGACCGTGACTGGTCAAATACCTGGCGCGATGGTTTCAGTGCCATGCAATTTGGCCGGCGACTCTGGGTTTGCCCGGTTGGTGAACTGCCGCCAGATCCGGCAGCCACCGTGGTGCAGATGGACCCGGGCCTGGCATTTGGTACCGGTACCCACGTCACAACAGGATTGTGCCTGGAATGGCTTGATGAACATTCACCTGCCGGAATGCAGGTGCTTGATTACGGTTGTGGCTCCGGCATTCTTGCCATAGCCGCATGCAAGCTCGGGGCGGACAGGGTCTATGCCGTGGATATAGATCCACAGGCACTGCAGGCAACCCGGGAGAATGCATTGCGCAACGCTGTTGAAGGCAGCCTGGAGGTCCTGCTGCCCGGTGAACTGGCTACGGGTCCGGTCGATCTTGTGATGGCCAACATTCTCGCAAATCCATTGATCGGGTTATCAGGGCAGCTTGCAGCGCGCGTGTGTACCGGCGGGCAACTCATCATGACCGGCATACTCAAGGAACAGGGCGCTGCAGTCATGTCGGCCTATCAGGACTGGTTTGATTTCGGGACACCGGTTGCACGGGAAGAATGGGTGCTTCTGGAGGGCATTAAACAACGTGATTCCCAAGTCGACGGTCATTGATTACACTTTATCCCCATGTTCACCTTTTGTCCGAACTGTCGCACGATATTCAGGTTGACGCCCCGCCATCTTTCCACGGCCGGTGGATATACCCGGTGTGGTAAGTGCCGCCTGGTTTACAGCGCTATTGATTATCTTTACGAGGATTTACCCTCGACACGGGAGGCACTGGACCTGGTTCGTCAGTCCGGGGCGGACCAGACCGAAGCAGAGGTACAGGAGCCATTGGTCGATAACCAGGCCGTCAGTGCCCGTGATGACCGTGTAGCGCCGCTGCTATCGGTGCCTGCAGGCTGGTGGCATCAGGGAGGCTTGACCTTGCAGGATGTGTCCAGTGGCGCAGCAATTGTTTTCCTGGCGCTGTTAATGGCAACGCAATGGGTATTTTTTAACCGGGCTGACCTGGCCAGGGAGGAGGCCTGGCGGCCGGGCCTGGAGCAGTTTTGCAAGCTACTGTATTGCAGTCTGCCGCTGCAGGTGGATTTATCACAGCTAGTGCTTTTAAATCGCGATGTACGTCAGCACCCCAGGGTCGAGGAGGCCTTGCTGGTTAATGCAACCCTTTCAAATAAGGCTGATTTTACCCAGCCATACCCGGTTCTTGAGCTGAGCTTCTCCGATCTGGGTGGTAACCCGGTGGCCGTGCGCCGTTTCCGCCCGTCGGAATATGTCAACGACAGTGATGTCATCAAGCGTGGAATGCAGCCTGGAGAGCCGGTTCCGGTCATGCTGGAAATACTGGATCCGGGGACAGCAGCGCTCTCATATCAGTTCGGTTTTCTTTAATTTCAAAGCCCTGCCGGTACCACTTTATCCCGGCGACATAAGCGGGTATTATCTGCCGTCCTTCACTTCCGGAAACACAACAGAAAAAGATACAAATCCGGTGAACATAGGACCCTGGAAACTTCCGAACAAGCTGGTGCTGGCCCCCATGGCGGGGGTTACCGATCGCCCGTTCCGTCAACTCTGTCGGGACCTGGGTGCGGGTCTGGTCGTGTCCGAGATGGTGACTTCCAATTCATTGTTGTGGGGCAGTAAAAAAACACTGCGCCGTATCGACCATAGCGGAGAAGATGAACCGGTCTCGGTACAGATTGCCGGCGCCGACCCGCTGATGATGGCGGATGCCGCGCGCTTTAATGTTGATCGCGGAGCACAGATTATTGATATCAACATGGGCTGTCCAGCCAAAAAAGTCTGTAA
The DNA here is from genome assembly GCA_030635865.1 of Gammaproteobacteria bacterium. Lineage (GTDB taxonomy): Bacteria > Pseudomonadota > Gammaproteobacteria > UBA9214 > UBA9214 > UBA9214. Next base: position 4,721 of record DAOVYA010000078.1, read on the forward strand.
TGTCATGGCGGGTTCGGCGCTGTTACAGGACGAGCCCCTGGTTGGACGGATCCTTGATGCAGTTGTTGGCGCAGTTGATGTGCCGGTCACGCTGAAAATTCGAACCGGCTGGGATACCGGGCACAGGAACGGCCTTGCCGTGGCGCACATTGCCGAGCAGGCAGGGGTACAGGCGCTCTCGGTGCATGGACGTACCCGTGCCTGTGGTTATCGTGGCGAGGCAGAGCATGATACTGCGCGGGCCATCAAGGAGGCGGTGAATATACCGGTCATTGCCAACGGTGATATCACCAGCCCGGAGAAGGCGCTGGAGGTGCTGCGCTATACCGCTGCAGATGCTGTCATGATTGGGCGTGCTGCACAGGGTCGGCCATGGATTTTCCGGGAGATTAATCACTTCATGAAGACGGGGCAGCATCTTCCTGGACCAGGTCCGACTGAGATTGGCGATATCCTGACCGGTCACCTGCGCAAGCTGTATGAATTCTACGGCGAATATACCGGTGTGCGCGTGGCACGCAAGCATATCGCCTGGTACAGCAAGCGCCAGCGTAATGGCAATGTATTCCGCCAACACATCAATGAGCTGGAATCGGCAGATGCGCAGCTGAAATATGTGCACGATTATTTTGCATTACTGTCGGAGCAGCGGGTGCTGGCCGCATGAACGTACCGACCAGGCGGGAAAGGCGCAAACAGCCGATTCGTCGCAGCATTACTTCTGCCCTGGAGCTTTATCTTGGCGACATGAACGGCCACGACGTGCATGATCTGTATCATGTGGTAATGGAAGAAGTTGAACCGGCTATTCTGGACGTGGCGATGCAACATGCGGAAAGCAACCAGAGCCAGGCTGCTGAAATGCTGGGGATCAGCCGCAGTACCTTGCGCAAGAAACTCAAACAGTATGGATTGTAAAAAAGTAAAAAGTAAAAAGTAAAAAGTAAAGAGTAAGAAGTGAGGTCGCTTTTTTCACCTTTTACTTCTTACTTTTCACTTCTTACCTGTTACTAACTGCCCCTCACTTCTAATTTATTTATGAACAAGATCAAGCACGCACTTATCAGCATATCCAACAAGACCGGTATCGAGGAATTTGCCCGTGCCCTGCATGAGCTGGGTGTTGAGATCCTGTCGACCGGCGGGACAGCCCGGTTGCTGGCAGATGCAGCCGTGCCGGTGACGGAGGTGTCGGATTACACCGGTTTCCCGGAAATGATGGACGGGCGTGTCAAAACACTGCATCCGAAGGTCCACGGCGGTATTCTCGGGCGGCGCGGAATCGACGATACGGTCATGTCCAAAAACGGGATCTCCGCGATTGACCTGGTCGTGGTCAATCTTTATCCGTTTGAGCAGACTGTTGCACGGGAAGACTGTGACCTGTCGATGGCTATCGAGAATATCGATATTGGCGGCCCGACGATGTTGCGCGCCGCAGCCAAGAACCACGCGGATGTCACTGTGGTGGTCGACAGCGCCGACTATGCCATGGTGCTGGAAGAAATGCAGCAGAACGATGGCGCGGTAACAGATGCCACCCGTTATACGCTGGCTGTGAAAGCGTTTGAGCATACGGCACGCTATGATGGTGCGATTGCGAATTATCTCGGGGCAATCAACGCTGCGGGTGAGCGTACCGATTTTCCACGTACCATCAATCTCCAGTTCCGCCAGGTCCAGACAATGCGTTACGGCGAGAACCCCCATCAGCGCGCCGCTTTTTTTGTGGAGCATGATCAGGGTGAGGCCTCGGTGTCCACAGCCCGGCAAATCCAGGGCAAGGAACTTTCCTACAACAATGTGGCGGACACCGATGCCGCGCTGGAGTGTGTTAAGTCTTTTGGTGAAGCACCGGCATGCGTGATCGTGAAGCATGCGAATCCCTGTGGCGTTGCGCTGGCTGACAGTCCGCTCAATGCCTATGAGCGCGCATTCAGGACGGACCCGACATCGGCCTTTGGCGGCATTATTGCTTTCAACCAGCCGCTCGATGAAGTAACGGCCAGGGCGATTATT
>DAOVYA010000243.1 GCA_030635865.1 Gammaproteobacteria bacterium
CCCTGAGATGCCTGGCCAGGTTTGACCCAGCCCATTGACTTTAAATAAGAATTTCTGATTTGCGTAGTTTACCAGATATACAGATGCCACTGCCATGATGATTAGACCCGATGGTGCACGAAGGATGCGATTTTCAGGGCCAGTCCCGCGAGGAAGTCAGCCCGGGTTATTGACGACAATACCCTTGAGCTGGTGTTCCCTGGCAAGCCTGTCACTCAGTTTCTCGGCCGTATCCCGGCTCTTGTTCGGGCCCACCATCACTCGCCAGGCAGCACCTGTTTCAGTGGTTGTTTTCTGAAGCCGGGTATCATAACCGGATAATTTCAAGCGCTTGCCAAGCCCGCTGGCATTCAGCTCCTGTGAGAAAGAGCCAACCTGTACATACCAGCCGATCAAGGTCTCTGTCGCCGGTTTGGCACGGGCCGCCGATTCAGGTTTCGACACCGGGGCATCGGTTTTCTTTCTTGCCGGCTCGGCAAGTTTATACACGGGCTCCCGCACAGCTGTCTGTTCAGGTTTGACCGGAACCGGGACCGCGACGGATCGCGGTTTGTCCATGTCCGCCTTGTAGTCCAGCTGGGGTGGTTCGGGGATGCTGTGATTCAGCGGGACCCATTCATTATCCGGTCCCTCCAGAATTACCGGAATAAAAATCACGGCCAGCGATACCAGGATTATGGCCCCTGTCAGCCTGTGCTTGAGTTTCTGATCCATCGTTTTTCCGTTCCCGGTGTGCCTGTCACCAAGCGGTCAGAATTAAGCCGACGACTATACAGGACATGCCAAGGCCTCTGCCACGGTAAAAAAAGAGCCACAGACCACGATTCGATCACCTGCTTCCGAGTCTGTAACCGCCTGTCGCCAGGCAGCAGGAACATCCGGAAAACTCAGGTGTACACATTTGATCCCCGCCGCCTCGACGCGTTCCTGCAAATCCTGCGCTGACAAACCGCGCCCGGTATCCAGCCCCGCGAAGTACCAGTGCTGGACCGCCGGGGCCAGCCGGGATGCAAACTCAGCGACCTCCTTATCGTCCAGCATACCCAGTACGACCCGTGTGCTGCCATCACACGGCCTGTCTTCAAGTACCTGCAGCAAGCAACTGGCACTGTCCGTATTATGTGCCACATCGAATACCTGCTCGACCGGGCCGGCAACAACCTGGCAGCGGCCCGCCAACTTGACAGACTGCAACCCCTGTTCGATAGCCGCTCTGGTAACAGGGTGGCGACTATTCAACAACTCCAGTGCCATTAAAACACCCGCTGCGTTATCCAGTTGGTGCTCACCGGGCAGTGACGGACGGGGTAATGCCCGAAGGGCGCTGCCAACACCATGCCAGGACCACCCGGCCCCCTCAGGGTTATGGGAGAAAGCCTGTCCCAGACAATACCAGTCAGCACTGATTTCACGTGCCCGTTGCTCCACACTGGCTGGCGGTGACGAATCCGAACAGATAGCCGGTCTTTGTGCGCGAAAAATTCCGGCCTTCTCCCTGCCAATCAGTTCACGGTCAGCACCCAGCCAGGCGCAATGATCGATACCGATAGAAGTGACCAACGCGATAGCAGGGTCGATAATGTTGACGGCATCAAGCCGTCCACCCAAACCAACTTCCAGCACCACGATATCCAGTGGTGCCTGCCTGAACAGGTACAGGGCAGCCAGGGTTCCAAATTCAAAGTAAGACAATGAAGTCGCGCCACGCGCCTCGTCCACTGCAGCAAATGCTTCACACAGTGCAGCATCATCGACTTCACTGCCGTTTATACGGATACGCTCGTTATAGCGGAATAGATGGGGAGAGGTATAGGCGCCAACACGGTAGCCCGCAGCAGAGAAGATATTTTCAAGAAATGCCACACTGGAGCCCTTGCCGTTGGTCCCGGCAACCGTAATAACGGTTTGCTCCAGCTGCATGATATCCATGCGCCCGGCCACCCGGGCAACCCTTTCAAGCCCAAGATCGATTTTCTTCGGATGCAGGCCTTCCTGCCAGTCCAGCCAGTCGCTCAATAAGTGAAAACGCGGCATACAGAAGCAATAAAGAAAAATTGATACAACACCGGCAACCCGGCACAATTAACTGGCTGTGGCGGCAGTTCCAGTCAGGATCATCAGCAAATTTGAGATCTTTGCGCGCATCTCCCTGCGGTCAACAATCATGTCGATGGCACCATGCTCGAGCAGAAATTCACTGCGCTGAAATCCTTCCGGCAGGGTTTCCCGTACAGTTTGTTCTATTACGCGCGGACCTGCGAAACCAATCAATGCCCTGGGTTCTGCAATATTAATATCCCCCAGCATGGCAAAACTGGCCGAAACACCGCCCATTGTAGGATCGGTCAGTACAGAGATATAGGGTATTCCGGCGTCTGCCAAATGTCCCAGCGCTGCACTGGTCTTGGCCATTTGCATCAGGGAGAACAGCGCTTCCTGCATACGCGCACCACCACTTGCTGAAAAGCAGATCAGTGGCCGCTTTTCCTTGAGACATAATTCAGCTGCGCGCACGAAGCGCTCACCAACCACGGCACCCATGGATCCACCCATGAATTTAAATTCAAAGGCAACTGCGACCACCGGCAGACCTTCCAGCGTGCCTTGCATGGCAACCAGGGCATCTTTCTCACCCGTTTCCTTCTGGGCAGTGATCAGACGATCTCGATACTTCTTGCTGTCCTTGAACTTGAGTACATCAACCGGTTCCAGGCCAGTAGCAATTTCCTTGCGGGATTCCTCATCGAGAAATATCTCGAGGCGGCGGCGTCCGCCAATTCTCAGGTGGTGGCTGCACTTGGGACATACATCAAGATTCCGCTCCAGTTCGGAGCGGTACAAAACAGCACTACAGCCGTCACACTTGATCCAGAGACCTTCCGGTACCGTGCGCTTGCTACTGCCCACGGTACGGATTTTTGAGGGCATTAACTTAGTGAACCAGCTCATATTGTAAATTATACCTGTTTTTTACCTGCAAACGGCCTGGTCGATAGCGGCCCGCAGTTCGGCAACGGTAGACGCTATGGCCGCGGGAATGGATTCCGGGCTGTCTGCCAGTTCAGCCATCTTGCCTACAAGGACACTGCCCACGACCACGGCATCTGCGATCTTCGCGACCTGCGCCGCTGTTTCCGGGTCACGGATGCCAAAACCCACCCCGAGTGGCAAGTCCGTATATTGCCGCACTTCCCTGATCTTGCGTTCTACCGCATCGATATCCAGGCGATTCGCGCCGGTAACACCCTTGAATGATACGTAATAGATAAAACCACTGGCAGTACCTGCCACTTTCTGAATCCGGTCCTCTCCACTTGTCGGTGCAAGCAGGAAGATTGCATCAATGCCATTAGACTGCAGAGATCCTTTAAACTCGTCCG
>DAOVYA010000109.1 GCA_030635865.1 Gammaproteobacteria bacterium
ACGACCGTGACCAGCAACACCACCAGCCGTCCGGCCACCTCGGCGGCAAGCCCCAGTGTGGCGCCAAACACCATGCCGGGCAGGATATAGGCAGGTGCCCACAATATGGAGGCAATGATATCCACCAGCAGGAAGCGCGGCAGGGTCATGTTCATCATCCCGGCAATGGCGGGCACGATGGGGCGCAACGGCCCGATAAAGCGTGCCATGAAGACACTCTTCCCGCCGTGTTTGCAGAAGAAATCGACACCACGATTGACCAGTACCGGATAACGCCGGAATGGCCAGATGACCCTTAGTTGCTGGTGATAGTAATGTCCCATCAGGAAGCTGATCAGGTCACCACAGATTGCGCCGGTGATGGTCCAGAACATGATGGGAACGATTGGCAACGCGCCGGTAGCCATCAGTGCGCCGGCCCCGAACAGCAGCACTGCACCGGGAATCAGGAGGCCCAGCACGATGAGTGACTCCATCAGTGCAATCAGGAACACGACAACACTGGCCGCGTGCGGATGTAATGTAACCCAGTCGAGTATTGGTTGTAGCAGGTTTTCCACGCGGTTTGCTTTACAGGTTGTTCTATAGTGCGGCGAATGCTTGCTCGGCGGCGTCCAGGGTGGCATCGATGACAGCGTCGCTGTGTGCCGACGAAATAAAACCGGTCTCGTAGGCGGAGGGTGCAAGATAGACACCGGCATCCAGCATGCCATGGTAAAAGGCCTGGAAACGGTTCATGTCACAGGCCGTGACTTGCTCAAATCGTGTGATAGCGCTTTCCGGGCTGAAGAAGTAGCCAAACATTCCGCCGACCTGGTTGGTGGTGAAGGGAATGCCGGCCTTGTCGGCATGCGCCTGTAAGCCGGATGTCAGCCGTTTTGCTGCTCTATCCAGTTGCTGGTGGAATCCATCTGCGCCAGCCAGTTCCAGGGTCGCCAGGCCGGCGGCGAGTGAGATGGGATTACCGGACAGGGTGCCGGCCTGGTACACCGGTCCCAGCGGTGCGAGTTGTTCCATAATGTCGCGCCGACCGCCAAAGGCACCGACCGGCAGGCCACCGCCGATGACTTTCCCCAGCGTGGTGAGGTCGGGCGTGATGCCGTAGTGTTGCTGGGCGCCGCCCAGGGAGACCCGGAAACCGGTCAGGACCTCATCGAAAATCAGTACACTGCCGTATTCATCGCAGAGGCTGCGGAGCCCCTCCAGGAAGCCGGGAACCGGTGGGATACAATTCATGTTGCCAGCAACAGGTTCGACGATTATCGCCGCAATTTCACCACCAATCGATGCAAATACTTCCCTTATCACGTCCAGATCGTTATAGGTCAAGGTGCTGGTATGTTCGGCCACGGCTGCGGGAACGCCCGGTGATGTTGGGACGCCAAGAGTGAGGGCGCCGGACCCGGCCTTCACCAGCAGGGCATCGGAGTGGCCATGGTAGCAACCCTCGAACTTGATAAACCGGTCGCGCCCGGTAAACCCGCGGGCCAGGCGGATGGCGCTCATGGTCGCCTCGGTGCCTGAATTGACCATGCGTACCATGTCCATGGACGGCACCAGTTTGCAAAGTTGCTCGGCCATGCGGGTTTCGATTTCCGTGGGGGCCCCGAAACCGAGACCCTGTGCCGCCATCTCCCGGACCGCCTTGATCACGTCGGGGTGGGCATGACCGGCAATCATCGGGCCCCAGGAAGCGACAAAATCGATGTAGCGTTTGTCATCGACATCAAACAGATATGCGCCTTCACCACGGGTGAAGAAAACCGGGTCGCCACCGACGCCCTTGAAGGCACGTACCGGTGAGTTGACGCCACCGGGAATATGCCGGCAGGCAGACTGGAACAGATCGTGTGAGCGGGTCATTGTCTTAATCCCTGTTTTGATTATTGCCAATGGTAACAAATACTGGTCATTTATCGCGCTTGAGAAATGCTCCTTGGTTTTCTGTGTGAGCGTAGCGGATTTAATCTGCGATTAAACAATCCCCTCGTCATTGCGACCCCTTTTCCCGTCATTGCGAGCGAAGCGCGGCAATCTCGTGACGCTGGCAGCGGACTTGACGAGATTGCCGCGTCACTTCGTTCCTCGCAATGACGGGGAGTATTAAGAAATTGCCGCGTCACTTCGTTCCTCGCAATGACGCTGAAATGTTTTACTTTGCCGTTGGGCCAAAGCAATCTGCATATTTACGGGCGGCCGCCTGAATATCCACCTGGCCAAAAACACCGTGAATCACTGCCAGCAGGTTTGCGCCGGCCTCGACCAGTTGTCTGCCATTCTCCGGTGTAATGCCGCCGATGACCGCAATCGGCAGGACAAATTGTGCGCGTGCCCGTTCCAGCAGTGAAATGTCTGCCTGCACGGCATCCGGTTTGCTGTGCGAGGGGAAAAAACGTCCAAAGGCAACATAGCTGGCGCCTGCACGAACCGCTTCAATAGCGTATTCCAGCTGGTTGTAACAGGATGCGCCAATGATGGCCCCGGCACCCAGCTGTTGGCGGGCCTGGCTGACAGAAATATCGTGACGGCCCAGGTGTACACCGGCCGCACCCGTTTCCCGTGCCAGCTCAACGTCATCATTAATGATCAGTGGCACTCCCTGTTGTTCACACAGGTTGACCAGCAGGGTGGCCTCGCGTTTGCGTTCAGTCATGGAGTGGTGCTTGTTGCGGTACTGGATGAGGCGGGCGCCTCCGGCAATGGCCTGTGCAACCTGTTCAACCAGTACATCCGTCGGAATCAGCTGACTATCGGTAATGGCGTACAGGCCACTCAGCAAGTCGGGCCGGGACAGTCCGCTAGTCATCTTTTGACCAGAACAGGCGGTCGGGCAGGTATTGGCCCTGACCGGGGCGATAGCCCTGCCGGAGTGCATTCCAGGTAAAGTCCTGGGCCTCGTTGATGGCCTGAAAGGGGGCCAGTCCGTGAGCCAGCAGGCCGGCAGTACAAGCCGCGAGTGTACAGCCCGAGCCGTGGTAACTGTGTGGCAGGCGCTCCCATGTAAATGACTCCAGCAACTGCTGTTCGTGGTACAGGGTATTGATGACCTGCGGTGAGTCTTCGTGGGTGCCGGTTATCAGTACATATTCAGCGCCTTGTTCCAGCAGGGCGAGCGCACAGTCATCCAGAGAGTCGGCTTGCGGGACCAGTGCGCGTGCTTCCAGGCTGTTGGGGGTCAGTACGGTTGCGACTGGCAGTAATAAAGACCGCATTGCCTCCACCAGGCCGGACGTGCCCAGCTCAGTACCGCTGCCGGTTGCCAGTACCGGGTCCAGCACCAGGGGAAGGTCCGGGTAGTCCTGCAAAATCCCGTGAATGGCCTGCACGTTTTCTGCACTGCCGAGCATACCGGTCTTGAAGGCGGCAACCGGCATATCATCCAGAACCGCGCGCGCCTGGGCCGTGACCCAATCTGCATCCAGCGGTGTGGATTCATGTACATCACGGGTATCCTGGATCGTGAGCGCCGTAATTACAGGCGCAGCCAGACATCCCAGGCTGGCCAGTGACTCAATATCTGCCTGGATGCCGGCACCACCGCAAGGGTCGTGACCGGAAAAGGTCATCACGATCGGGGTTTTTTTCATCTCCGGGGACCTGGCTGCCTGTTATGTGTTGATGCTTGCCAATTATGTATTCTAGCATCGGGCGTACACTGTTTATCGGCAACCTGTGTCGTTACAATGCCTGTCCTGAAGACAGCCTGTATGGCTGGGAGCCTTGTTAGCGGGAAGTAAACATGAATACCTATCGGGAATATATGTGTGTGGTGTGCGGTTTCGTTTATGACGAGGAGGCCGGTCTGCCTGAAGAGGGGTTTCCCCCCGGCACCCGCTGGGAGGACATCCCGGAAAATTGGGTCTGCCCGGAATGTGGTGCAGAGAAGCAGGACTTTGAAATGGTGGAAGTCTGAAGCGCCCCCCGGGATATTGACTACACTGATAGATAACACGCCTTGCAAGGGACTCTGCAGCTATTCATACAATGTAGCCAAGTAATTGTATTTTATAGGTAAAATGGTGAGCAGATGACAACACTTACCGAAACATTGACAGAGATGGTCGATGTCGCGGAGGGTTATTGTCAGCTGATTGACCGTACCGGGGAAGCCCGGGGCGGATGGCTGGAGTCCCTGTTCAGCCTGATGCCTCGCCTGCACCTGGCGGTGACGACGCTGACTGCCTATGACAACAGTGATTTACCCCTGCCGGACGTCGATCTTGATCAGCGTTTTGAGTTGTATAGTCGCCTGCGCAAAGAGCTGGGAGACCGTGATAGTTACTGGCTTGAGTTTGATGCCTCGCCCGAGGATATGCATATGTCAGGCAGCCTTGCTGATGATCTGACGGACATCTACTTCGATCTTCAACACGGGCTTCAATTGCTGGATGAGGCCTGGCCACAGCAGGCTGCACAGGCCTGGCAGTCAAGCTATCGTGTGCACTGGGGGCAACACCTTGTGGATGCAGAGCGCCACCTGTATGCACTCAAGGTGCGTGACCTGCTTGTTCTGAACTGAATCCATTATTTCCGGTCTTAATCTGCCGTTCCCGGCAAAAACCCATTAGAATGGCAATAATTATGTGCCCGCCGGGTTTAGGGCGACTGGCTTCTATAATAAATCAGGTTATTTACGATGAAATATAAATTCAACAGACAGCAGGGCTTCACCCTGATTGAAGTGATGGTCGTGGTGGTGATCCTCGGTATCCTCGCAGCCATCCTGGTGCCCAAGGTTATGGACCGTCCTGACCAGGCCCGCAAGACCAAGGCGAGCCTGGATATCCAGGCGCTGGAAGGGGCTCTGAAAATGTACAAGATGGATAACTATGTGTATCCGGACACTGATCAGGGCCTGGAAGCACTGGTCACAAAACCCACCTCACCGGAGCCGGCAAACTGGCAGGCCGGCGGTTACGTGGATCGCCTGCCGCTGGATCCCTGGAAACAACCCTATCAGTATCTGAGTCCGGGTGTACATGGCGCCATCGACGTCTATTCACTCGGTGTTGACCAGGTACCCAGCGAAGACGATATCACCAACTGGAATCCGCAGTAGCCTGACTGGTTTTCATCCGGAAAGAATAATCTCTCGCAAAGACGCAGGGCACTAATGCTCTTTCAAACTGATAACAACACATGCTGGACTATATTAAGCTGGGCACCAGATTTATTTAATAGCCACGGAAGCACACGGAAATACACGGAAGAATAAATGCCTTAAAAGGCTTTTTCCGTGTATTTCCGTGTGCTTCCGTGGCAATAATATCCGTCTTTATCAGATCGAAGCAGTACTAATTAATATTTCTTTCTTTGCGATCTTTACGAGAGAAATTACAGCGTTTATGGATGGTAACTAACTATGTCGCCTATGCCTGTTTCTTCATTCAGGCAATCAGCCGGTTTCACCCTGATCGAGTTGATGGTTGTAATCGTCCTGATCGGGATCATCTTTACCTTTGCCGCATTGTCACTCGGGGGTGATGATGTGGCTGAATTGATGGAGCAGGAAACACGCCGCCTGGTGACTGTGCTGGATGTGGCCAGTGATGAAGCCATCATCCGTGGTGAAGAGCTGGCTATACATTTTACCGATAGCAGTTATGAATTCCTGGTACTCGGCGCTGCAGGCTGGCAAGCACCGGAAGACGATGCCCTGCTTAAAGCACATACCCTTCCTGGTGACATCGAACTGCGCCTGGAGGTTGAAGGGGAGTTGCCGCTACTGCTTGCAGGCGCCCCGGACGAAGCAGGCGAGAGTGAGGACGAGAATGCCGGGGACGGCGGACTGGTACCGCAGGCCTATATCTTGTCCAGCGGTGAGATGACCCCTTTCACGGTTACCCTGCAATCTGAATTGAGTGATGCCCGGTATTATCTGAC
>DAOVYA010000031.1 GCA_030635865.1 Gammaproteobacteria bacterium
CCCACCAAAATGGCATCGGCCAAACGGGCCCTGTTCAGCGTAACCCCGGGTAACGGGTGACCGTAGGCCTCGTAGCCGGCACCACCAACAGGAACGGTTTCGGTTTCAATGGCAAGACCAAAATCAGCCGCGAGCACGGCCATCACCTTTTCCGCCTCGGCAATGATCTCGGGGCCAATTCCATCGCCCGGAAGTATAGATATTTTATATGTCATATTAACAAGTTATAACTTATTCCTGATCAAATTTGTTAAATAGCCAGGGGGCGCGCTGACGGTGCGCTTCCTCAAAGACACGAATCTCCCCGGCATGCTCCAGTGTCAGACCAATATCATCCAGCCCCCGAATCAGGCAATCCTTGCGGAAGGCATCCACCTCGAAATAAAGAGCAGTACCCGCCGGGGTAGTAACCACCTGACCGGGCAGGTCCACTTTCAAGGCATAACCTGGCGCCTGTTGCTGTTCATCGAACAGGCGGTTAACCACATCGGCCGCCAGTACAATTGGCAACACGCCGTTCTTGAAACAGTTATCTGTAAATATCTCGGCAAAACTCGGGGCAATAACAACCCGGAAACCGTAATCGAGTAACGCCCAGACTGCATGTTCACGGGATGAGCCACAACCAAAATTTTCCCTGGCCAGCAGGATAGCTGCACCGCGGTAGCGTTCGGCATTGAGCACAAAATCAGGATTTGGAATACGTGCCGCATTATCCATGCCCGGCTCACCGGGATCCTTGTAACGCCATTCATCAAACAGGTTCGGGCCAAAACCGCTGCGCTTGACCGACTTGAGAAACTGCTTGGGTATGATGGCATCGGTATCAACATTCGGCCGATCCATTGGCGCAACCAGGCCTGTAACAATTCCAAACTTGTCCATACTCAACCTGTTTCCTTGCTTACATCGGTAAAATGCCCGGTCACTGCCGCTGCAGCCGCCATCGCGGGACTAACGAGATGCGTACGCCCACCCTGCCCCTGGCGGCCCTCGAAATTCCGGTTCGATGTCGAGGCACAGCGATCGCCGGGCGCAAGCCGGTCCGCATTCATGGCCAGACACATGGAGCAACCGGGTTCACGCCACTCGAACCCGGCCTCTTTAAAAATCACATCCAGCCCTTCCGCTTCGGCGGTACGCTTAACCAGGCCGGAACCCGGCACGACCAGCGCCTGTTTAATACTACCTGCAACCTTGCGGCCACGTATCGCATGGGCCGCTGCACGCAAATCCTCAATCCTTGCATTGGTACATGAACCGATAAATACGTGATCCGGGCGAATATCGCTGATCGACATACCCGGTTTCAAATCCATGTACGCCAGCGCATGACGCATACCTTCGCGCTTCACACTGTCTCTCTCGTTGTCGGGATTCGGCACCATCCCGTCCACGGGTACAACCATTTCCGGAGAGGTACCCCAGGTCACCTGTGGCATCAGCTGCCCGGCATCGAGTACCACGGTCTTGTCATATTCGGCCGACTCATCACTGTGCAATTCCTTCCAGTAAGCAGCCGCACGGTCCCACAACCCGCCCTTGGGTGAATAGGGGCGATCGGCCAGGTAATCGATGGTCGTATCATCCACGGCAACCATACCGGCGCGGGCACCGGCTTCGATGGACATGTTACACACAGTCATACGTCCTTCCATCGAGAGCCCTCGAATTGCTGAACCGGTAAATTCCATGGTGTAGCCGGTACCACCGGCGGTACCAATCCTGCCAATGATGGCCAGTGCAATATCCTTGGCTGAAACACCTTCTGCAAGCCGGCCATCCACGCGCATCTGCAAGCTGCGGCTCTTCTTCAAAATGATGCACTGGGTAGCCAGAACATGTTCGACATCGGATGTCCCTACACCAAATGCCAGGGCCCCGAATGCACCATGTGTCGAAGTGTGCGAGTCACCACATACCAGCGTCATACCCGGCAGGGTTGCGCCCTGCTCAGGTCCGATTACATGTACGATGCCCTGGCGCGGATCATTCATGGAAAACTCGGTAATGCCAAACTCGCTGCAGTTACTGTCCAGTGTTTCGACCTGCAGGCGCGATATCGGATCAATAATCCCCCCTGCACGGTCCGTGGTTGGTACATTGTGATCCGGCACAGCAAGAATGGAGTCACTGCGCCATGGTTTGCGACCTGCCAGGCGCAAGCCTTCAAAGGCCTGGGGCGAAGTCACCTCGTGGACAAGATGACGATCTATGTATAAGAGCGCCGTGCCGTCATCATCCTCGCGAACAAGGTGTGACTCCCAGAGTTTGTCGTAGAGCGTCTTGCCGGACATTGATCCTGACCCGTTGATTGCCGTGGCACCGAAAATTTTAAATTATATAGGATGTTGACAATGAAGCCATCATTACCCTTCAGCCGTCAGGCAAATTTCTGATACCAAAGAACACCACGAATCCCGCGCACAGCGCAGCCCCTGCTGCCAACAGGTACATGGCCTGGGGTCCGATACCGCTCCAGAGGTAACCACTGATGAGACTGCCGAGCGCCCCGCCCGCGCCAAAACTCAGACTGCTGTAGAGCGCCTGCCCGCGGCCTTGATGCACCCCTGTAAACAGCCTGTGAATCAGGAATATGACGACTACATGGTAGAGCCCGAAACTGGCAGCATGCAGCAACTGCGAGAAGGCAATTATCGAGATGTTGTCTGCAAACCCTGCAACCAGCAACCAGCGCAGCGTGGTCAAAATGACTGCCACCAACAACAACCTGCGGGCGCCATAGCGGGGTAACAATACCGGCATCAACAAAAATACACCGATCTCCGCCACTACACCCAGCGCCCAGAGTTGTCCGATTAAGGCGGTTGGGTAGCCATACTCTTCCATGTAGATGCTGAAAAACACGTAATAGGGACCGTGACTCATCTGTACCAGGAAACTCACCAGCAACAGTGAAAAAACTACCGGGCGCTTCAAAACCTTGACCAGTGGTTCCTGGCCAAGTTGAAGATGGCCCGCCGCGGACTCCGGGACCATCAGGCTGCTCAACCAGATTCCAGTGAATAGCGCCAGCAGCACCCATGGAAGCAAGGCGGTTCCATAGGCCCCCAACACCGGACCCAGTGCGGAAACAGCAACAATAAATCCGACCGAGCCCCACAGGCGAATGCTACTATAGCGGTGCGTATTGCTGCCAAGATGGTTCATGGTGGTTGCTTCGAATTGTGGTAGCGAGGCATTCCAGAAAAAACTGTACACCGTCATCACCAGCGCCAGCCACCAATAGTGATTACTGACAAACACACCCGCAAACGTGACCGCGGCCAGCAATGAAGCAACCCGCACAATCTTCATACGCCCCCCGGTGTGGTCTGCAATCCACCCCCAGATATTGGGCGCCACAATCTTCGTGGCCATCAGGATGGCAACCAGCTCACCGATCTGGCTGACACTGAAATCGAGGGACTTGAGATACAGCCCCCAGTACGGGACCAGTGCACCAAGGGTGGCGAAATAGAACAGGTAGAAACCGGACAGGCGCCAGTAAATCATGTTACCGGGGAATCAGAGCAGAGATTTTCAGGTGCCGGGCAAATGTTCATCCAGAAATACTAACTCGCGCAAAGACGCAAAGGCGCCAAGAAAACAAAAACATAAAAATAACTGCCACAGAGGACACAGAGAAAATCAATTCAATATATTCATTAATTTGTGCTGTTATTTTTCTCATGGCAGGGCCCGTGCCTCGCGGGGAATTTTTACCGTTCCCGGCGAGGCGCCGGTCCTACCATGATTTGAGAACTCTGTGTCCTCTGTGGTCTCTGTGGCAAACAGGTTCTTGCTTTCTTTGCGCCTTTGCGTCTTTGCGCGAGAAATAGAAGTACTTATAGATAACAACCAGGCTAATCTGCGGCACTCGAAGGAATAACCGGTGTTTCTGACACGACATCCATGTTCTGCGCCCGGTGTCGCAGCACATGATCCATTAACACAATGGCCAGCATGGCCTCTGCAATCGGCGTGGCCCGGATACCCACACAGGGATCATGACGCCCGGTAGTAACGACCTCTACCGGCTCGCCGTTGATATCAACAGTTTGTCCGGGGAGCCGAATACTTGACGTCGGCTTGAGTGCAATACTGGCAAGAATATCCTGGCCGCTTGAAATACCGCCGAGCACTCCGCCTGCGTGGTTACTCAGGAAGCCTGCAGGTGTGATTTCATCACGATGCCCGGTTCCTTTTTGTTCAACACTGGCAAAGCCTGCACCAATCTCCACACCCTTCACAGCATTAATACTCATCAGGGCATGAGCAATATCTGCATCCAGCCGGTCAAAAATCGGTTCACCCAAACCCGGGAACATACCACTGGCTACGACATTAATCCGCGCACCCACTGAATTACCTTCCTTGCGCAAGGCGTCCATATAGGTTTCCAGTTCAGCCACCCGCTCGGGGTCCGGACAAAAGAACGGGTTCTTATCGACCGCGGACCAGTCCTTCAGTTCCAGCCTGATCGGGCCAAGCTGCGCCAGGTAGCCATGAATTTCGATCCCGTATCGCAGTTTCAGGTACTTCTTTGCGATCGCCCCGGCAGCAACACGCATGGCTGTCTCACGCGCCGATGAACGACCACCACCACGATAATCCCGAAACCCGTATTTCTGTTTATAGGTGTAGTCCGCGTGGCCCGGACGAAAACGATCCATAATATTTGAATAATCTTTCGATTTTTGGTCCGTATTCAGGATCATCAGTCCGATCGGGGAACCGGTGGTCCTGCCTTCAAAGACACCGGACAGTATCTGGACCTCATCCGCCTCACGCCGCTGCGTGGTGTGGCGTGATTTTCCCGGTTTACGTCGATCGAGATCCACCTGCAGGTCCGCCTCGGACAGCTCAAGCCCGGGTGGACAACCATCCACGATACAGCCCAATGCGGGCCCATGGCTCTCGCCAAATCCGGTTATCGTGAATATTTTTCCGAAGCTGTTTCCTGACATGGAGTTATTGTAACGACTCTCAGCAGTTCAGTCGCCCCCTTCTTTGGGCAAATCCGCATTTCTCGCCGCTGAGAGCCAAGCAGGCTAAAGCTCGCCGGACAACGTCCGATATGCTTGTTGTGGCTACTGTATAAACCGATCAGGAGAACATAATGGCTCAGATACAACCCCGGCCGAGCACACAGCTCGGTGACTACCTGGGACATCCGATCTACCAGACAATCGAATCACAAAACTCACTCTACGTTTTTGATCGTATTGCAGAGAATATTGACGGCGAATTCCCGCTGGACCAGCTGAACAAGAATGAACTGCTTGTCATGCCCGGTCTGATCTACCGTCCCAAATCCTGACCAGGGCAACAGTTGAAGCTGGTCGCCCTTAATGGTGACTCAGCCCCCCTGCAAGTCCAGCCCTTCCCTGTGCGTCTGGTTGATCATGTAAAGCAGACGAATACAGGGCAATTGCATATCCGTAAGTTTTTTTACTACCCGCATGTAAGGCAGGTCATTCCGGCCGAACTGATACGTCCCGTCAGCCATGGATGCACGCAGCTCACGCATATCCTTCATCAAGACATCAACAAACGATAAATTACCCTGGTCATCATCAAAAGCATACCCGGTTACTTCCTTGATATCCTGAAGCTCGTCTATTACCTGCTCTATCAGGTTGACATATTCCTCCGGAGTTCTGGCTCGCAGTCCCATTACTCTATAACCTCATCTTGATTCACTGATACCAAACCCCGCTCAATAACAGCCTGTCTGAATTTATCCGCATGTTTACTTAATCGGGCTGCCTCCAGCATGAACACCCCCTCCCCGCCATGTTCAAATTCCAGCCACAGAAACGGTACATCCGGAAATTGCTCGACCAGCCGTTGCTGCGAATGACCAACCTCAACAACCAGTATGCCATCATCCTGCAAGTATTCACCGGCATCATCAAGAATTGCTGTCACGACATCCAGGCCGTCGTTCCCGGCAGTCAGCCCCAGCGCAGGCTCATGCTGGAATTCTGCCTGCAACTCGCTTACTTCCTGCTGCGGTACATAGGGTGGGTTGGACACAATGATGTCATAACGCCGCCCCGTCAAACCGGCAAAGAGATTCGACTCTACCGGGGTTACCCGGCCCTCAAGACCATGACGCCGGACATTTTCACGGGCGACATCCAGTGCATCGCGTGACAGATCAGCAATATCAACACTGGCATCCGGAAAAGCATAGGCACAGGCGATACCGATACAGCCGCTCCCGGTACAGAGATCGAGGATATTCCTGACACGTTGTGTGTCTATCCAGGGCACAAACCCGGATTCAATCAGTTCTGCAATCGGTGACCTGGGCACCAGCACCCGTTCATCCACATAGAATGACAGGCCTGCAAAGCGGGCCTCATTAACCAGATAGGCTGCGGGCTTGCGGCTGGAGACGCGCCGCTCAAGAAGTTCAATCACCCGGAGACGGTCTTTACCAGCCAGTTCAGCATCAAGAACCTCATCAGGCTGATCGTAACCGATCCGGAGTGCATGCAGGACCAGCGCTGCAGATTCATCCAGGGCATTGTCCGTTCCGTGCCCGAAGGCAAGCCCGGCCTGCTCAAATAAATCAGCGCCCCAGTGAATCAATTCCCTGGGAGTAAGCAATGATTCTCTTATGGATGATGTCATGACTGCTTGTTCCAAACCGTCAGGCATGGTGATTCATGCAAGACTCTGTGAAATAATAACCACAATGTCAGCTCCCGGAAAACATACAAAACCTGCTCGCATACTCGTTGCGGTGATTATAGCCGTCCTGGCAACCGCGGGCGGGATATGGTCTGCGAATATCATACTTGATCGCCGGGTTAATCCTGGGGAACTGGAGGCAACGCGCTTCCCCGTGGCCCGGCCATTGGCGCCCTTCGAGCTGGTAGACCACAATAACCAGGTATTCGATCAAAGCACGCTCCGCAACAGGTGGTCTTTTCTGTTCTTTGGATACACACACTGTCCTGATGTATGCCCAACCACGCTTTCCGTATTGAACAGTGTTGCACATCGGCTGCAGGACGTAGAAACAGACATCCGTTTTGTGTTTGTCAGTGTTGACCCGGAGCGTGACACCCCTGAACAACTCGCCCGGTTTGTTACCTTCTTCAATGGAGACTTCATTGGGGTAACCGGATCGAAACAGAAAATCGGGCAATTCACCAGGGACCTTGGCGTAATGCACATGCGGGTTGCTTCAGAAGCAAATGCAACAGGCTACCTGGTTGACCATACAGCATCAGTCTTCCTGATTGACCCCGATGGCCGTTACCACGCAGTGTTCAGCCCCCCACTGGAAGCTGACGCGATCTCCGATGATTTCAGGAAAATACTGAAAGCCTGGCGATAAAGTCAGGGAACCCCTGATTAATCAAACAAGTCCTTACAACCCAGACGATAATTACTGCATGAAAATGAGACCTGCATCGCTCCCCGTTATTTTGATAGCTGTATTCTGTCTGCACAGCATCGCATATGCTGCTTCTACACTGGAAATTACCCATCCCTGGGTCAGGGAGGCACCCCCCTCTGCCAGGGTGCTGGCTGCCTATATGTCCATCAAAAACCCGGGGGATTCTGCAATCACAATCAACGGAATCTCCAGTCCGGATTTTGAATCTGCCGAAATACATCGCACCGTCATCAATGACGGTGTAGCGCGCATGCTTCATATAAAACAACTCGACGTGCCGGCAAACGGAATTATCAGGCTGGAGCCCGGCGGGCTGCATCTGATGCTGTTTAACCCAAAACGGATGCTGGCTGAAGGTGATACCATCACCCTGACAATTCATTTGGGTAACGAAACCTGCATGACAGTCAGCACGCCCGTTGTCCGCCAGGACGACGACCATTCACGGCATCATCATTAAACCTGCAGGTTCAGGCCCATGCCTTCCAAAACCGCAAGCCTGCCAGACCTGTTAAAGTCCTGGCCCCTGGTACTACTGCCACACCAGCTGTTATCCAGACTGGTACGCAGTGCGACGCGCTGGCAGTCCGCAAGGTGGAAAAATACACTCATCAGGCTGTTCATCTGGCACTTCAAGGTAGACATGTCAGAAGCGGAACATCTCGCAGCTGAAGATTATCCTGACTTCAACAGCTTCTTTACGCGGGCGCTTTTAGCGGACAGCCGTCCCCTTGACAGGAGCCCGCTGGCCCTTCTCTCCCCGGTTGACGGCCGCGTAAGTGCAGCCGGTGATATCACAAACGGGCGGGTGATCCAGGCTAAAGGCCGTGATTATTCGCTCAGCGCATTACTCGGATGCGACGAAAACCGGGCGCTACCCTTCCAGGGTGGCAAGTTTGCCACCCTCTACCTGTCGCCGCGTGATTATCACCGCATTCACATGCCCTGCCACGGTCAGCTGCTTGAAACCACATATATTCCGGGCAGGCTGTTCAGTGTGGCCCCGCACACGACCCGTACCATCCCAAACCTGTTTACCCGGAATGAACGCCTGGTCACCCTGTTTGATACGGAAGCCGGGCCAATCGCCCTGATCCTGGTTGGCGCCATTTTCGTATCCTGCATGGAAACCGTCTGGGGAGGGACCGTAAACCCTGACATGGGCATGGAACTGCAAACAACACGATTTGACCAATCTGGCAGCATGTCGGTAAAACTCCAGGCCGGAGATGAACTGGGGCGATTCAACATGGGGTCCACCGTCATACTGCTATGCGGTCCCGGCCAGATTGAGTGGGTCAATACGCTCCGAAGCGGTCAGCCGGTCCGCATGGGCAAAACAATCGGCCAGCGTATACCAGGAGCCTGTTAACCAAAAGTGCTGCTCCCCGTTATCGGGTTATGAGTCAACCGGAAAGGAGCCGCACTCATGAATATCCGTTCACTGATTATTTCATCATTTCTTGTCCCGGGTTTGTACCTTGGCCTGTCGAGTTCTGCACAGGCAGGAGATGTACATTATTCTATCGCCCTGCACGGTGGAGATTATGGCTACGCATACCCGAAACACCGCCGTTTTCGCCATTCCCCTGGTCATTACCGCCATGACTCCCGGCATCATTTCAAACATCAATATGGCTATGATAATTATCGCGGCTATTACGACTATGGGCATCGCATGCACCATTACGGTCGCCTGGATGACTATCATGGTGACCGCTATCGGCGCAGCAACAGGCACAACCGGGGCCACTGGCAAAGACAACATGGAGACCACCATGGACAGCGTGGCAACCATAACAGCCATGAACGGCGTGACAACCACCCTCACAGGAGTTAGATCAAGTCGAGTATCGGTTATACTGAGCAGGCTTGCCCGGTGTGTCCCCCTGCCGGGGCACACCGGGAACGTTTTCAATCACCCCCATGAAACTGTTTTGCCCATAGACCAGCAAAAAAACCGGCAACTGGAAAGCTTCTTCATAGACTGGGAGGAGCGTGCATTTTATCTTGCCTATGCCGCCCTCTGGGACAGGGAGTCCGCTCTGGATGCCGTCCAGGAAGCCATGACCCGGCTGGTTGAATACTACCGTGACAAACCGGCAGAAGAGTGGCCGGCACTGTTCCGCACCATACTGAACAGCAAGATCAACGATATTCGACGCCGGCGCATGATTGAGCAGGGCAAGCATAAACTGGTGTCATTAACCGGCCTGTTTCAAAAGGACAAAGATACGCCCGGGGCCAACATGGAATATGAACTACCTGCAGACGGACGCGAAGATGGTATAACCTCCCCCGAGGCAGAGCTTGTCGCCGGAGAACTGCGCAGCAGGGTGACCGATGCCCTGCAATCGCTTTCTGAAAGACAACGCCAGGTATTTATTCTCAGAGAATGGCGTGGTATGACTATTAGAGAAACAGCACAGACGCTCGGCTGCTCGGAGAACAGCGTCAAGCAACACCATTTCCGGGCCCTGCGTACATTACGCGTACAACTAGCGGAGGTATGGAATCATGCACAGGCAGCAACATCCTGATCCGGAACAGCTGGATCGACTGCGGGCCGGTTTGCTGGATGACCAGCCGGAAGAAAAAACAACCCTGGAAAGTCATATCGAGCGCTGTCCGGCCTGTCAGTCACAAATGAACAGCTGGCAGCAACTCGACCCCGATGCACTGGGGCCACGACTGAACACGGGGTCACTGGGCCACTCCCTGCAACAGGCACGTCAGCAGGCCATGAGTAATGCAGGCGCGCAACACTCGCGAACATTCATGCCATATGCAACGGCCGCACTCTTGCTGATCGTCGTCTCGGTCGGTGTCTGGATGGCCCAGCCAGAACACCAGGACTCATCCC
>DAOVYA010000070.1 GCA_030635865.1 Gammaproteobacteria bacterium
AAGTAACAAGCTCAAGCCCAAGATTATTTTGTTCATAAATGATTGCCTGCTGGTCATTGTGGGTACGCTTCCGGTGCGCAACCGGATTATTTCTTCATAAGATCAAGTCTTTAATCGGCTGCGGCACGGCGGGCTTGAGCGGCCTGCAGGAGCCCGCTAATATATTTATAATAAACAGCAATATACATGTTATAACTAATAGCGTTTAGAGGTGCCTCTCATGGCGTTTGGAGGTGACGCGTGCCAGGTACACAGCCGGGTTCAGCCAGGAACCGGAGGATGCGTTGTTCAAGCCAGTATTGCGGATCCAGCGGGTTGGTGCCCGAGATAAAACCGACATGGCCACCATGGCTGGCCAGTTCCAGCGTGACTGCTGCTGCCAGTTCGGACTCACGCGGAAGCGCATCGGCGGGCAGGAAAGGATCATCTTTTGCCTGGATAATCAAAGTCGGAGTGTGAATGTATTTCAGGAACTGTTTACTGCTGGATTGTGTGTAGTAATCATCAACATTACGGAACCCGTGTAACGGTGCCGTAATCTGGTCATCAAACTGTCTGAATGTGCGTAGTTCGTGCAAGCGTTCCAGTGGAACCGGTGGTGGATGGCGTTCCGCCTTTTTCCTGACCGAGTTCCTGAGCTTTGTCAGCAGGTGACGCTGGTAAATTCTTGAAAGGCCTTTTTCGAGATTTAATGCCGCGCTGTTGAGATCGAGCGGAACAGAGATTGCGATGGCGCAGTGTAGTGGAGATGCGCCTGCCTGTTCTCCCAGCCACTTGAGCAAGACGTTACCGCCAAGTGAAAAGCCGATGACAGCAAGCGGCCTGCCGGGATGGTTTTCCAGGATATGCTTCACGACGAAATCGAGGTCCCCGGTTTCCCCGGAATGATAACTGCGCGCAAGACGGTTTGGTTCATCGCTGCAGTTACGGAAATACATCAGCCCCGCATTATAATTTTCCTGTGCGAGGGTCGTTAACAGGCCACCGGTATAATGTGATTCCAGCGACCCTTCGAGGCCGTGCAGAACCAGCACGACTTTACCATCGGGTTTATCTGTCCATTCCAGATCAATGAAATCACCATCGGGAAGTTCAACGCGTTCGCGAGTCAGTGGCGGGACAATTCTGCGTCGGCAGAGCGAGGGAAATAATGTTTGCCGGTGTGGTCCGCGCAACCACCATGCCGGTGTAAATGCGCTGGATGTGATCACCCGCGGTGTACCGGTCGGGATGCAGGTCTTCAGGAGGCGATTCGGTTCTGAATCAGGTCATCCACAACGGCAGGATCGGCCAGCGTAGAGGTATCCCCCAGTGAATCCATCTCGTTGGCTGCAATTTTTCGCAGAATCCGGCGCATGATCTTGCCGGACCGGGTTTTTGGCAGGCCTGGCGCCCACTGGATGATATCCGGCGTTGCGATTGGGCCGATTTCCTTGCGCACATGGGCGATCAGTTCCTTGCGCAACTCGTCATCAGGCTCAATGCCGTTGAAGAGGGTTACATAGGCATAGATTCCCTGGCCCTTGATGTCATGCGGGTAGCCGACAATGGCAGCCTCCGCGACAGCCGGGTGTAATACCAGCGCACTCTCCAGTTCAGCCGTGCCAAGGTTGTGCCCCGAGACAATCAATACGTCGTCCACGCGCCCGGTGATCCAGTAATAACCATCTTCATCACGGCGGGCGCCATCCCCGGTAAAGTACATGCCGGGAAATGCGCTGAAGTAGGTATCGATAAAACGCTGATGATCGCCGTACACGCCGCGCATTTGCCCCGGCCAGGGATGTGTGATGACGAGGTTGCCCTCGGCAGCGCCCTCCAGGATGTTGCCCTCGCCGTCGACAATGGCCGGCATTACACCGAAAAAGGGTCGTGAGGCTGACCCGGGTTTCATGCGCATGGCGCCGGGTACCGGTGTAATCATGATGCCGCCGGTTTCGGTTTGCCACCAGGTATCGACAATCGGGCAGTGCGCCTCACCAACCGTATGGTAATACCACTCCCAGGCTTCCGGGTTGATGGGTTCGCCGACGGTACCCAGCAGGCGCAGGCTGTCGCGTGCTGTATCGGTAACCGGTTTATCACCCATGCGCATGAGTGCGCGCAATGCGGTTGGTGCGGTGTAGAAGATGTTGACCTTGTGCTTGTCGCAAACCTGCCAGAAACGTGAAGCATTCGGGTAGGTTGGTACGCCTTCAAATACCAGCGAGATGGCGCCGTTGGCAAGCGGGCCATAGACAATATAGGAATGTCCGGTCACCCAGCCGACGTCCGCCGTGCACCAGTAGATGTCACCCTCATGGTAGTCGAATACGTATTTGTGGGTGATGGCTGCATACAACAGGTAACCGCCTGTGGTATGCAGTACGCCCTTGGGTTTTCCCGTTGAACCGGATGTGTAAAGAATGAACAGCGGGTCTTCCGCATCCATTATCTCGACCGGGCAGTCATTTGACACGGCTGCCGTGGCTTCGTGATACCAGATATCACGATCTTCATTCCATGTAATGTCACCGCCGGTACGGCGCAGGGTCAGTACCGTGTGTACATTGGGACAGGACTGCAGTGCTTCATCAACATTGCTCTTCAGTGGAACGTGCTTGCCGCCGCGCATGCCTTCATCGGCGGTAATGACCGTCTGACAGTCCGAGTCAAGAATACGGTCCTTGATGGATTCCGCTGAAAAGCCGCCGAAAACGACCGAGTGTACGGCGCCGATACGCGCACAGGCGAGCATGGCGTATACGGCTTCCGGGACCATCGGCATGTAGATGCATACCCGGTCGCCTTTTTTTACATTGCGTGATTTCAGTACATTCGCCAGCCGGCAAACGTGCTCATGCATTTCACTGTAGGTAATGGTTAGATCATCAGCCGGATCATCACCTTCCCAGATCAGGGCGGTCTGGTCGCCGCGCGTATCCAGGTGCCGGTCAACGCAGTTATAACAGGCATTCAGCCTGCCACCTTCAAACCAGCGAATATGTCCCTTGCTGTAGTCCCAGTCGAGCACATTGTCCCAGGGTTTGTCCCAGCTGAGGAACTGCTCTGCCTGCGTGGCCCAGAACCCGGCAGGATCAGTGACCGACTGCTCATACATTGCCTGGAACTGTTCGGCGTCAAGATGTGCGCGCCGGGCAAATTCGGCCGGGATATCGTAGCTTGTGCTCTCAGACATGGGTGTGCTCCGGTTCTTGTCCAGGGGGGCTCTGATTAATCGGAATATTCCTGTCATTGCGAGCGTAGCGCGGCAATCTCCTGAATCTGGCAGCAGACTTCAGGTTCGCACATGAATGAGATTGCCGCGTCGCTGCATTCCTTGCAATGACGAATAAATCAGAGCTCCCCTGGTGCATTGGTGATTTTCAGTGACCCTTGATTATAGTCATGCAGGGCCATGCGCCAAGTCATAATTTATGTAAAGAGGCATAGGGTGGGGCCGCCGTGATTGACCGTGTTGCAGGGAGTGATCCGGTATTCCAGTGTTCAATGGCCCACTGCCAGAGTTCTGCCTGGCTTGCGTCCTCTACGGACTCGGGCAGTTGCTGGTTCAGGAAGGCAAGTACATCACATAATAATGTCGGCCAGTTGCCGGGCTCGACGGCCTGTGCATGTGTCTGTTTACTGAGTTTTTCGTTTTCCTCGTTCACGGCAACCGGTATATGCAGATAGGCCGGGAGCGGGTAGCCAAGCAGTTTTTGCAGGTAAACTTGCCTCGGGGTGGAATCGAACAGGTCGGCACCACGCACGACATGACTGATATCCTGGTCGGCATCATCAACCACAACGGCAAGTTGGTAGGCAACCAGTTGATCGGCCCGCCTGACAGTAAAGTCACCAACGTCCTTGCCAAGACGCTGCAGGAGCCTGCCATGCAGCCTGTCCCTGATCGTAATTTCGCTGTCGTAGACCTGTACACGAATGGAACGTGCACTGCGCCCCTGTGGAATGCCGGAACGACAGGTCCCGGGGTATACATTCCCGGCACCTGATTTCATCGAACTGTCGGCAATTTCCTTGCGGGTGCAGGCGCAGCCGTAGATATGACCCGAGCGTTCCAGTGCAGCAAGGGCGTCATCATAATAGTGGGCGCGTTGACTTTGATAGACAACGGGACCATCCCAGTGCATGCCAAGTGCTTCCAGTGTATGCAGGATGTCATCTGCTGCGCCGGGGATTTCGCGTGGCGGATCCAGGTCTTCCATGCGCAAAAACCATTCGCCCTGGTTATGACGTGCATCAAGATAGCTGCTGACAGCTGCGATGAGTGATCCAAAATGCAGTGGACCGGTAGGTGAGGGGGCAAATCGACCGCGGTACGTGTTCATTACACGCTTCGTTTCAGACCCGGGGACATTACCGCGACTCCATGCTCAGGTGCTGTGCGGGTTTGATAAAAAAGCCGGCATAAGCCGGCTGTTCCTGATACGTAATGCATATTACGGGTTAACCCATCTGTTTTTCCCGGATTTCATCAAGGATCTTGCAGTCGATACAGAGTGTAGCCGTGGGCCGGGCTTCAAGCCGTGTAATGCCAATTTCTATACCGCAGGCTTCACAGAAACCAAACGACTCACTGTCAAGGTTGCGTATTGATTCGTCAATTTTCCTGATTAATTTGCGCTCACGGTCACGCGCGCGTAACTCCATACTGAATTCGGACTCCTGGGTAGCACGGTCGTTTGGGTCCGGGAAGTTGGCTGCGTCATCCTGCATGTGATGAACCGTACGATCCACTTCTTCCATCAGGCTTCTTTTCCATGCCAGCAGTATATTCCTGAAATGTGTAATCTGGTTTTCATTCATGTACTCCTCGCCCTTCTTCGCCTTATACGCGGCGATACCGGGAACCGGACCAATCTGTGATGAGGGCGATTTTTTGCCGGCCGCCTTCTTTGCAGCTGCCTTCTTCTTCGGCGCTGCCTTCTTCTTCAGTGCTGCTTTCTTCTTCGGCGCGGCTTTCTTTACGGCGGCCTTTTTAACCGTCGTCTTTTTCTTAACGGCTTTTTTCTTCGCCGTTGCCTTTGACTTTACTGCTTTCTTTTTTACCGCCATGTAAACTATCCCCGGTTGGAGCTATCTCAAAGTATTGTTTAAACAAGAATTTTAAATTATCCATTAACTGTTTGCGGGTATTGAAACAGACGGTTAATGGCCACAGGGGCGTTATTTATACGCCACTTTGGCTATTAGTCAAGAACGGAAACAGGTATAAAACAGGCGTTTTTCAGTGCCGCAAGCATGCCGTAGTCGTGCGTGTGTGCAAGCCCGGAATAATATGAGGAAGATTGTTGAATGAAATCAAAACTCGAGGCGCTCTTGCTGGATGTGGATGGAACCCTTGCAGATACCGAGGAAGTTCATCGACAGGCATTTAACTTGGCCTTCGCGAGGGCCGGACTGGATTGGGTCTGGGGGCAGGACCTGTATCACGACTTGCTCTCGGTCACCGGCGGCAAGGAGCGTATCCGCTACTTCCTGGACCGGGACCGGCCTGATGTCAGTTTACCGGGTGATGCCGATGCCTTTATCGCGCAGTTACATCGCAGCAAGACGGAATTTTATGTCGCCATGCTTGCAGATGGTACTGTGCCGTTGCGGCCGGGTATCGAACGCCTGATAAGAGATGCGAAAGCGCATGGCCTGCGGCTGGCAATTGTAACGACCACCTCTCCGGAGAATGTTACCGCACTGTTTGAGCACAGTTTTGGTGACAATGTCGCAGACTGGTTTGACGTGATTGCAGCCGGGGGAGTCGTGCTGAATAAAAAGCCGGCGCCGGATATTTACGAATACGCCCTGTCGGAACTGGGCCTTGATGCCGGGCAATGTATTGCGATCGAGGACTCGGCCAATGGTCTGGCATCGGCCCGTGCAGCCGGTGTCGCCACATTGATAACGGTAAACCGCTATACAGAAGACCATGATTTTGCCGGGGCGGCAGTGGTGCTCGATCATCTCGGTGAGCCCGCTCTGCCGTGCCGGATGATGCAGGGTGATTTACAGCCCGGAGCGTTTGTCGACACCATCTACCTGCAAAGACTGCATGCACATTGCCAGGTTGCCCGGGCATGAAAATTGCCGACCGCATGCAGTTCATTCAGCCATTCCATGTCATGGCATTGCTCGCCCGTGCTCGTGACCTGGAGGCGGCTGGCCGTTCGATTATTCACATGGAAATCGGCGAGCCGGATTTTATAACGCCGCAGCCGGTTATCGATGCCGGGATCAGGGCATTGTCAGAAGGGCAGACCCATTACACGCCGGCTACCGGCCTGCCGGCATTGCGCGAACGGATTGCTGCCTTCTATCTCGATCAATATGACGTCAGGGTGGCGCCCGGGCGGATTATAGTTACGCCGGGTGCATCGGTCGGTCTGCAGCTTGCGCTTGCCGTACTCGTCAATAGTGGTGACAAGGTATTGATGGCGGACCCGGGCTACCCCTGTAACCGGAATTTTGTCTACCTGTTAAACGCAGAACCGGTCGGCATACCCGTGGACGCGACCACCGGCTACCAGCCGACTAAAGAACAGGTGGAGCAGTACTGGTCGCAGGATGTTGCAGCGCTGTTGCTGGCATCACCCTCGAACCCGACCGGAACACTGCTGCAACATGACATGATCAGGCAGTTGTTTGAGTGCGCAAAAGCACGCGGCGGCAGTCTGATCGTGGATGAGATCTATCATGGTCTGACCTACGGTGTGTCAGCAGAGACGGCGCTTGCCGTTTCCGATGAGTTGTTTGTTATTAACAGTTTTTCCAAGTATTTCGGGATGACCGGCTGGCGACTTGGCTGGATGGTGGTGCCACAGGATTACGTGCAGGACATCGACAAGCTGGCGCAGAACCTGTTTCTTGCCGCCCCGACCGTGGCTCAACATGCGGCCATGGTGGCTTTTGGTGATGAGAGTATTGCTGTTCTGGAAGCGCACCGGCAGGAGTTCCGCGAACGCCGCGACTTTTTACTGCCGGCATTGCGTGAACTCGGTTTTGAGATCCCGATCACCCCGGACGGGGCATTTTACCTGTATGCCGATAGCAGCCGGTTCAGTATGGACAGTTATGCATTTTCGATACAACTTCTGGAGGAGGCCGGAGTAGCGATCACGCCCGGCGTGGATTTCGGCAACAATCAGCCGGAAA
>DAOVYA010000187.1 GCA_030635865.1 Gammaproteobacteria bacterium
CCGTCATTGCGAGCGAAGCGCGGCAATCTCGTGAATCTGGCAGAGGAGTCATTCTTCAAGAGATTGCCGCGCTTCGCTCGCAATGACGAATAAGCCAGGGATTCCTTAGCTCTCCTCATCAAGATGTGCCTGTGAGCAATAGTACTTGCCGTCGTGTTTTATCGCATCCGGCTCCGGAGTATAAAGTCCGCAGTTGGCGCATTGCACCATCTTGTTGGACGGTATCTGGCGTTTTTTTGCCGGGCCTGATGTCTGCCAGAGCCGTTTGAGAACCATGACAATAACTGCCAGAGCAATGAAGATAAAGATAAAGCGCATCCCGGTCCCCTTTCGATTCACAACTGTAAGCGGATGATACCCCCACTGGCCCGTTGAATGAATCACTTGCCTAATGGTTCCCAAGTTTGACACACTCACGCAATGCACCTCCACGAATATCAGGCAAAGCGTCTTTTCCAGGCATTCGGACTTCCGGTCCCGGACGGTGAGGTAGTTGATGCCTCTGGTGCAGCCGCCGCCGCAGCCAGGTCGCTGGGTGGGGCGGCCTGGGTCGTCAAGGCACAGGTACATGCCGGCGGACGCGGCAAGGCCGGTGGCGTCAAGCTGGTTGAGGATGTGGAGGCGCTTGGCCAGGTCGTTGATGAAATGCTCGGTTCCCGGCTGGTGACAAAGCAGACCGGTGCCGAAGGTTTGCCGGTCAACTCCGTGCTGATAGAGCAAACGGTGGCGATATCGCGTGAAATATATTTTGGCATGCTGGTTGATCGTGCCCGGGAGCGGGTCGCGTTGATGGTGTCCGCGGCCGGCGGGATGAATATTGAAGACGTTGCAGAGAAAGATCCCGACGCCATTCTCACAGAGATTGTCAACCCGGCAGTTGGTTTGCAGGGTTATCAGTGCCGCAACCTGGGTTTTGCACTGGGATTGCAGGGCAAGCAGGTCAATGCATTTACAAAGATGATATCGGCGGCTTACCGCTTGATGCAGGAGTGTGATGCCGGCCTTTTGGAGATTAACCCGCTGGTGGTGACAGCAGATGGTGACTTGCTCGCGCTGGATGCAAAGCTTGACCTGGATGACAACGCGCTGTTTCGTCACCCGGAATTATCAGAGTTACGTGATGCCAGCCAGGAAGATGAGCGCGAACACGCTGCCCAGCAACATGGACTGAATTACATCCGGCTGCACGGTAATATTGCCTGCATGGTGAATGGTGCCGGCCTGGCCATGGCAACCATGGACCTGATCAAGCTGCACGGCGGGGCTCCTGCCAATTTTCTCGACGTCGGTGGTGGCGCAACGGCAGACAAGGTTGCTGAAGCCTTCAAGCTGATCCTGTCAGATCCACAGGTAGAAGCGATCCTGGTAAATATTTTTGGCGGCATAGTGCGCTGTGACCTGATTGCCGAGGGTATCCTGCAGGCGATTACCGAGGTGGATGTCACGGTGCCGATTGTTGTTCGACTCGAAGGCACCAATGCGGCGCAGGGGCTGGCGCTGATCGAGCAATCCAGCCTGACGGTACAGACCGCGAGTGACCTGACCGAAGCGGCCGAGAAAGTCGTGGCGGCCATCAGGGGCGCAGACTAGTGATCATCCAGGAAGAAGAGCAAAAGCTTTTGCCACAGAGCTCACAGAGTACACAGAGATTCCAGGAACATATTTAATGGACTTTCTCTGCGTGCTCTGTGAACTCTGTGACAAATCGAATTCCTTCCTGATCGGACGGGCAATGTTATGGGTGTATTGATTGATAAAGACACCAGGGTTATCTGCCAGGGTTTTACCGGGGCGCAGGGAACCTTTCACTCACAGCAGGCGCTTGATTATGGTACCCGCCTGGTGGGCGGGGTGACGCCTGGAAAAGGTGGTCAGACACATCTCGGTTTGCCGGTGTTCAATACCGTGCGCGAGGCAGTGGATAGCACCGGGGCAGAGGCCAGCATGATTTATGTGCCGGCGGCATTTGCGGCCGATGCCATCCTGGAAGCGGCGGCAGCCGGAATCAGGCTGGTTGTCTGTATTACCGAGGGTATTCCGGTGCTGGATATGCTGCGGGTCAAGGCCGCGTTGCGCGAGACCGGGGTTTTCCTGATTGGGCCGAATTGTCCCGGCATCATCACGCCGGGTGCCTGCAAGATAGGCATCATGCCGGGTGTGATTCATACACCGGGGAGTATCGGAATTGTGTCGCGTTCCGGGACGCTGACCTATGAAGCCG
The DNA here is from genome assembly GCA_030635865.1 of Gammaproteobacteria bacterium. Lineage (GTDB taxonomy): Bacteria > Pseudomonadota > Gammaproteobacteria > UBA9214 > UBA9214 > UBA9214. The sequence continues at coordinate 2,222 of DAOVYA010000187.1, forward strand.
TCTTTCAGACCAGTCGCAGCGGGTTTGGGCAGAGTACCTGCATCGGCATTGGCGGGGACCCGCTGCATGGTATGGGGTTTATCGATTGTCTCGAGTTGTTCGAGGCTGATGCGGACACTCGTGGCATCGTAATGATTGGCGAGATCGGTGGCAACGATGAAGAGCAGGCCGCTGAATATATACGCCAGCATGTCAGTAAGCCGGTCGTTGCGTATATCGCCGGGGTTACAGCGCCGCCCGGCAAGCGCATGGGGCACGCAGGCGCAATTATCAGCGGAGGCAAGGGCACGGCAGAAGTAAAAGTCGCCGCACTGGAAGCCGCGGGTGTCAGCGTGGTGCGTTCACCCGCGGATATTGGCAAGGGCATGGAGGCTGCACTAGGAGCCTGAGTATTTTCTGTAACGTTTCACCCCAATGAGCATACAACACACTTCAACAGACCTGCGTATTGTAATGGCGCAACTCAACTTCATGGTGGGCGATATCCATTCAAATACTGACCGGATTATTGCTGCAAGTCAGCGAGCGCGTGATGAGCTGGCTGCCGATGCAATTGTGTTTCCCGAACTGGCATTAACCGGGTACCCCCCCGAGGACCTGCTGTTGCGTGCACATTTCATCGAACGCGTAGAGGCGGCTGTTGAACGCATATGCCGTGAGAGTAAGGGTATTACAGTGATAGTGGGTTACCCCCTGGAGCAGGCAGGCGACTTGTATAACGCTGTCGGGGTGATAAAGGACGGTAGTATTGCCGGCTTGTACAAAAAACAGCGGTTGCCGAATTACAGCGTATTTGACGAGAAACGCTATTTCAAACCTGGCACAGATGCATGTGTTGTGCACATTAAAAACATCCCGGTTGGCATTACCATTTGTGAAGATATCTGGGAGGCGGGCCCGGCACGCCAGGCCGCGGAGGCCGGTGCCGGCCTGTTGATCAATATCAATGCATCACCGTTTCATGCGGGTAAACAAGCGCAGCGTGAACAGCTGGTTGCCGAACGCACACGTGAAACCGGTTTGCCGGTCATGTATATCAACCTGCTTGGCGGCCAGGATGAGTTGGTATTCGATGGCGCATCATTTGTCATCAGTCATGAAGGACGACTGACACAGCGAGCGCCTGCTTGTGTGGAAGATTTATACCCGGTAGATTTTCAATGTGGAGATACCATTGTGGCGTTGCCCGGAGAGCAGGCATCACCACAGGCGAATGTTGCGTCAATCTACCAGGTACTGGTGCTGGGTGTGCGGGATTATATCAACAAGCATCATTTTTCAGGTGCCGTGATCGGGCTTTCAGGGGGCATTGATTCCGCGCTGACCCTGGCCATTGCGGTGGATGCCATCGGCGCTGACCAGGTCGAGGCGGTGATGATGCCGTCACGCTATACCGCTGATATGAGTATCGAGGACGCGCGCGCCCAAGCTGAGGCCCTGGGCGTCAGTTATGAGTCGATTTCAATCGAGTTGCCGTTTGGCGCGTTTCTCGAAGTGCTCGAGGAGACGTTCTCGGGAATGGAAACCGATACAACAGAAGAGAACATCCAGGCACGCTGTCGTGGAATCATCCTGATGGCGATTTCGAACAAGAAAGGCAAGATATTACTGACGACCGGCAACAAGAGCGAGATGTCGGTTGGTTATGCGACCCTGTATGGAGACATGGCCGGTGGTTTTGCACCGATCAAGGATGTGCCCAAGCTGCTGGTTTACCAGCTTGCGGAATACCGTAACAGCATCGCTCCCGTGATTCCTCAACGGGTTCTGGAGCGCCCCCCGTCAGCTGAACTGGCGCCTGACCAGAAGGACGCAGACAGTCTGCCGCCTTATGAGGTACTGGACCCGATTCTTGAATGCTATATCGAGCGGGATGAGAGTGTTGAACAAATTGCCGCCCGGGGTTTTGATGAAGAAATGGTCAAGTGGGTAGCACGGATGGTTGATCGAAATGAATATAAGCGCCGGCAGGCGCCACCCGGGGTGCGCATCAGCCAGCGGTCGTTCGGGCGTGACCGGCGTTACCCGATTACGGCAGTCATTCAATAGGGGGTCTCTGATCTATTAAATACCTCGTCATTGCGAGCAAAGCGAAGCTTCCGCATCCTGCTCACGCCCCTCACCTACATCCCTGTAGGCG
>DAOVYA010000170.1 GCA_030635865.1 Gammaproteobacteria bacterium
ATAACCATATTCAAAGGCCAGCACCGCCTCTTCCGACAACAGGGAATCGATGATAATAAAAGGCGGATGTTCACCGGCTACATTGCGTAACGGAACAAATGTGTCCCCGTCGATCTGATTATGCAGTACAGCATGCCGGTGAAAGAAAGTGCCACGCTCACTGTCCTGGCCGGAGAAGCGAATCGGAAAGCCCTCGTGAAGCAGGGATGCCAGTGCCAGCGATTCTGCACAGCCCCAGTCAACCGCCAATGCGCCCGCCGCCATTTTACGTCGTGCATCCATGATCTTCTGAACACGCGGGTGTAATTCGAAGCCATCCGGCAAAACCTGCAAACGGGTAGCCAGGGATTTCAGCACATCCAGTGGTATGGAGGTATCAGCCGGTTCATCCCACTCATGGCCAAGGTGAGGTGTCCAGTCAACAGCATTCGGGTTTTCAGCATGATTCTCGGGCTTGATACGCGGCGTTACACTGCTGCCTGCATCCAGCAGTTTACGATACTCATCAACCTTTTGTTCTGCATAACCCGGTTCCGTTATATTTGTTTTCTCCAGTTTGGCTGCATATTTATCGCGTGTTGTCTTCATGGATTTGATTTCACGGTACATCAACGGCTGGGTTGCGGAAGGTTCATCCGCCTCGTTGTGTCCATGACGACGGTAACAAACCAGGTCGATGACAACATCCTTGTTGAACTTATGGCGATAATCCAGTGCCGTTTGTGTGACAAAATACACGGCTTCCGGGTCATCGCCGTTAACATGAAAGATCGGTGCGCCGACCATTTTTGCCACATCACTGCAATACAGGGTTGAGCGCGAATCATCATGGTGACTGGTAGTGAAGCCGATCTGGTTGTTTATGATAATGTGCAGGGTGCCGTGTGTCGTATAACCACGCAGTCCGGACATACTGAAAGTCTCCATGACCACACCCTGGCCGGCAAATGCAGAATCGCCGTGTATCACGATGGGCAACACCTTGTGACCTGCATGCCCTTTATATCTTTGCTGACGCGCTCGCACCGAGCCCTGTACTACCGGCGAAACAATTTCCAGGTGGGACGGGTTGAATGCGAGCGTCAGGTGCACGTGACCACCCGAGGTGCGAACATTAGTCGAAAATCCCTGGTGGTATTTCACATCACCGGTCTGCAGGTGCTGACTGTGATTGCCTTCAAACTCCTGGAACAGGTCTGCCGGTGACTTACCCAGAATATTTACCAGCACGTTCAGCCGGCTGCGGTGCGACATGCCGATAACGACTTCCTTCACTCCCTGTGAACCGGAATGTTCAATGGCCTCATCCAGCATGGGTATCAGGCTTTCAGCCCCCTCCAGTGAAAAACGCTTCTGTCCCACATATTTTGAGTGCAGGTAACGCTCGATACCTTCAGCTGCAACAAGACGGTCCAGTAACCACTCGCGCTGCTCAATAGTCAGTGACGGGTGCGACTGTACGCTTTCGAGGCACTGCTGGACCCAGCGCTTTTCATCCGTCTCTGTCATATGCATATATTCAGCACCGACGGTTCCGCAATACGTCCGGTTCAGTGCAAACAGGATTTCCTCCAGCGTCGCCTCGTCCGGTCCTACCAGTGAACCCGTCTGGAATACCGTGTCAAAATCTGCCTCGGAAAGTTCGTGATACGCCAGGTTCAACTCACTTACCGGCGCCGGGTCGGCACGGCGTATCGGGTCAGTCTTGGCGTGTTGATGTCCACGGAAACGGTAAGAATTAATGAGCTGAAGGACCCGTACCTGCTTGCGCTCCTGGCCAAGACGGGCGCCTGTAAGACGCGCAAGACGGTGGCCGCGCAGACGGCCCGTCAGACTGGAAAATTCCCGGCGTAATTCAGAATGGACGACATCGCCGGCAGCCTGGCCGTTAACCTGCGGCAGGGCGTCGAAGTAATTACGCCAGTGATCATCGACTGTATCAGGGTCCCGCAGGTAGCTCTCATACAGGCCCTCAAGGTATGCACCGTTACCGCCATCAAGCAGCGAGGTCCGTTGCAGCGCCTTCATCCAATGCTTGCTCATCTAAGGGTAGTACCCGCCTGAATTGATGGTATATATACCTAAGGAAACTCCGTCATTGCACCCCAGGAGTACTTCCTCAGGATGGCTGCGCCATCCTTCAGGGCGCGGCGTAGCGCGGCAATCTCATACTATGGAATCAGTAACATGGAGATTGCCACGTCACTTCGTTCCTCGCAATGACGCATAAGTCAGAGGTTCCCTGATATACATCTATCGTTACAAGTGCCTGTTTCTTGAGACCGTTGGACCATGCCCGGGTTCACCCGGATCATCATCCTGCGATATTCGACACCCGGCATCATAGATCACCTGTTATGGAAAACAATCATCAAGCCGTTTTACACAGATTGAGCAGATGGACGCGGCCAGCCCACTGCAGCCGGCCCTGCACCTGCCTGCTGGTCAAACTGACTGACAATGCAAAAGGGGCTGCCAATGGCAGCCCCTTTTGCATTCCAGACAGGAATTTATATCACCGTCCTGAAACCATTTCCGAATAACATTATTGACTCTTGCTGACCATATACTCAACTACAGCCTGCAACTCCTCACCCGAGCAACTCATACATAGCCCTTTCGGCGGCATGGCATTCAGCCCATTGGTTGCATTGGCAAGCAGGGAATCCATGCCTGCTGCAATACGTGGCGCCCAGGCCGCAATATCACCCAGTTTCGGCGCGCCGGCAACACCGGCCCCATGACAGACCAGACAATTACTGTTGTAAATCTGCTCACCTGATTTCGGCGCAGCAGCCTCACCGGCATCCGCTGTCATAACCGCATCCGGTGAAGCGGTAGTGCCTGCTGCAGCCGCTTCGGACGCAGCTGCCTCCAGTTCGGATTCACCGGCAATATAAACACCGCCAACCGGCTTTATATTTTCAATGACGATCTCTTCAGGCTTGTAGTCTGATACATCGCTGGTCAGGCTGATCGCCGTAAAAACCAGTACCACCGCCAATACAGCCAATCCTGCCATGACCGCTATAAAGGTTCCGTAAAATTCTTTATCGTGACTCAATGTCTTCTCCTGATTGATGCTGAAAGCTGACTGTCATATCGAGGTACGGTCCCCAAACGGGCATGAGACAGCCCAGGTAATCCGGTACCGGAAAATGAACGCCGTCGAATTATACTGGAAAGTCACAACACGTGAAATTACACTGAAATACCCTGAAATCACTTACATTCGAGCATAGACCCGCTGCCTGGTTAACGCTATTCTTTGCCACCAGCCCGTATTTCTCACCGCGGGGCGATATGCGGGCTAATACAGGGTAAATCAGCGCCCGTAGCTCAGCTGGATAGAGTACCGGCTTCCGAAGCCGGGTGTCACAGGTTCGAATCCTGTCGGGCGCGCCAAAAAACAAAAGTTCGTACATTTATGTGCGGACTTTTTCTTTTCGCACAGTCGCACTTGATCGGTTAAGGCGTCCAGCGGGAGACTGTAGGGGACCGGCCCGACCTGCGTTTATGACTCGAACTCACCGCCTTGATTTCTATCTGGTGACCATTGTCGGACATATCGATAGCAGTCATCGCCTCTATATATAATTTTTTTGACAAGGCGGCTGATTCCAGGCGCGCGGGATACGGGTGCTCCTCGGTAAAATACACAGTCGGGTTGGTGTTGATTTCATAGACCTCGACCTTTCCATCAACCAGCCCGAAATCAAGCCTTCCATATTCGATGTGGCCAATATTGCATGCTTTTAAAAGATCACCGGCAAAGGGATTGTCCCTGATTAACTGTAACTCCTCAGCGTAGAGCGTTTCACCAGCTATACCGTCCTCCCCGTATTTCGCGGCCCAGTGATTTTCGTGCACGCTGACCGCCTGAACAATTGTATCCCCGATGCAATACGCGGCCAGTTTACGGAAGACGCCCTCATCAGTCGGCTGTGCACAATATTCAACAATCATGAGTTGTGCTGCCGGGTATCCCTCTGTACAGGCTTTATCGATCTCCTGCCTGAGCGTTTCTTCATCATGGATAAGTTCGCCAATCACACCCCGGTGTGCTGACTGGGTACGCAGGAACACCGGGAACCGGTCCGGCATCTCGCCGTCCTCGACACGCCAGACAGAAAAAGAATTCAGCCCGGCATTTTTCAGACGCCGCAACAATGAAAAACGCTGGTTGACAAGTGCAGGGTTATTTAACACGCGTGCGCCAGCTGCTTTAAGCTCCTGATAAACCCTGGCGGCAAGCTCCAGCTCCCAAAAACCCAGGCGATCGAAATCCGTGAAAATCCAGGTCCCCATGGGCACAGCAGACGCAGAAAACAAATCGTCATACGTCATGACCCCGATCGCCTCACCGCATGCTGTGCTTGTGTGCGTATAGGTATGCACCCTGGTGGTCAGGATATAAATCATGCCGTGTCCGGGAATCCTTCAGAAAATGTACTGTTTTCTATAATTTTCATTGACTTAAGTATAAAAATCCCGGGTGATTGTCCGAACCCGTGCTGACTTGTACAAGGCTTTCCTACGGTATAAAGTAGCGGTCACCCTTAGTCAATCAAAGGAGCCGCTGAACGTGAATAAAAGCAAACTCGACCAGAGTAAACTACGGGGCTTTAGAATACTTCTTCAAACACAAAAGATTGGCAGAAAACGGCGACGGG
>DAOVYA010000009.1 GCA_030635865.1 Gammaproteobacteria bacterium
GCCTATAGTAGCGGCATAACTGATGAATATTTAAAGACTTACTTGAATCTGGACAATCTATCATGGGTGAGAACCAGGATTTGATCAAACAACTCATTGAAATGCAGAAGAAGTTCATTGAGATTGAGCGAAAAGAGGGTGTTTCAATGGAAGACTACTTCGTTGCTGAGGAAGGTCACCCGTTGTACCACTTCCGCCAGGATTATATGGATCTTGCAAACAAGCTGGTCGATATGGCGCATGCGGAGAAGGGTTCGCACCGCTAGACCTGTTTCAAGACTATTAAAAAAGCCGCACTCTTTCGGGGTGCGGCTTTTTTTATTGGGGTGGGTGCCAGTGTCAGACTGAACCAGAATGACTACCCTTAATAGCCACCTTTACGCGCGATGTACGGCAATCCCGCAATCTTGTTACCTTGCTTGCTGGGCGCACCCGGAAACAGGTTGTAGAGATCTTTACTGCTGACTTTTTTGCCCCAGATCTTGGACATACCTTTATTGATCACCCGTTCCATTGGCTGCTCACCGCCATTATCAAGATATTCTGAACGCAGATAATTCAGCACATCAAAGTGTTCCTGGGTCAGCTCAATGTTATCCTCGGCGGCCAGTGCCCTGGCGACATCTTCATCCCAGGCACCCAGGTCTGTGAGGTTGCCGTTTTCATCGGTCTCAATGCTCTTGCCATTAACTTCCAGTGCCATTTCCATGCTCCTGATTTAAATTTAATAAAGAACTTTCAGGGTGGAATTGTATTGCAATGTGGCCGCTATCGGAAGATCTCTCATATGGAGTATCCCCTCCAGGCTGACTGCGTTGATCCGCATCTTCAGGGAAGGCCTGATTGCAGGTAAAATATTGATTTTGAAGCAGCGCCGGGTTGGTAATTGATGCTTTTCCAGGAATTAACATTAGAAGACCCAGATCAACTTAACGCCAGCCTGTACGCCCGGTTTATGGAATTGTCCGGTACAGACCGAGTAAGGCAGTCGCATCATTTTAAAGGCCGCTTCGAAAATATCTATATAGAAGAAGCAGACATTCCTGACATTGTCACGGTGCTGGATGTGTTTAAGCAACAGGCCGGGCAGTTGCTGGGTATCTCGGCGGATACATTAAAGGCCGGGTTCTGGTTTAATGCCATGGGAGCCGGGCATCTGACTGCACCGCATCATCATGATGAGAACGATGAGTTACTCTCGGCGGTGTATTACATTCGCGTACTCGAAAATTCCGGCGACCTGATCCTGCATGATGACGGCAGGAAAATCAGAATTCATCCGCAAGAAGGTAAGTTGGTGATGTTTGCACCTAAGGTGGTGCATGAGGTGACTACCAATCACGGCTCGGGGTTACGGCTGTCTGTCGCTATGAATGTGGGTCCGGCTGGAGGGCTCATTTAACGTGTCGGGAACATTAAAATCTATTGCCACAGAGCCCACAGAGGGCAAAGAGAAAAACAAAATATCCAAATCATATCCCGCGTGACATTAATTGATTAATCGTATATCTCTGTGCTCTCTGTGGCAAGAATGCTTTCTATTATACTTCCGACCACATGCGCACCAGGTTGATATAGGACTGGTTGACCTGCCGGGTTTCTTCTGCATCCGGTTTTTCCTGCAGCAGCGTTTCCCGTGCCTGGTTCAGTTCATGCAGCAGGGCGCGTTTGTCAGGGTCGCGCACCAGGCTCTGTATCCAGCTAACCGCTACCAGTCGCTCACCTTCGGTTACTTCAGCTACCCGGTGGATGCTGGATGAGGGGTAGAGGACGGCATCGCCGGCCGGCAGTTTGACTTGTTGTTCACCAAATGCAGTTTGTATAACGAGTTCACCGCCCCGGTACTCATCCGGACTGTTCAGAAAGATCGTGACGGACACATCGGAACGGTATAGTTCACCCTGGCCCATGACCGGGTCATCCACATGCTCGCCGTAGGACATTCCGGTTGTGTAATGGGCGTAGTAGGGTGCAGCGACTTTCAAGGGCATTGCCGCGCTCCGGTAGGTTGGGTGCTTGACCAGGCTGCCCATGACCAGGTTGTTGAGTTCGCTGAGCCGGGCATCCTCAAGTGAGAGTTCTTCATTATGTTTGACGCGCTTTGCGGCCATACCGGCCGACGTGCTGCCATCAGTGAAACGGCCTCCTGATACAAGCTTTTGCACGAGCTGCAGCTGTTGTTGATCGAGAACGCCGTGAATCTGTGACAACATAATGGTTTTTACCCTGCACCCTGTATGGGCTATGCGGTAGCATTACACAGTCAGGGTACCTCTGATTAATTAACTAAACATCGTCATTGCGAGCGAAGCGCGGCAATCCCATACTATGGAATCAGTAACCTGGAGATTGCCACGTCACTTCGTTCCTCGCAATGACGTAGAAATCAGAGGCTCCCGGAGCATATATATTTTCCACCCAAAAGAGCAAGGTCGTTTGTATGATTTTAAATGTTGTAGTTGAAGACCAGACGTATCCGATTACCGTACCCGATCAGATTATTACGGACGCCGGAGAATTTTTCATGAAGTTGGACAAGGACATGGACAAGGGCTGGCAGATGAGCCGGGACTGGGTTGATCATCCAAACCAGGAACAGCGTTGCCAGATTGTCGGCGACAAGATGCTGACTGCCATGCATAAGGATAATTCAAAAATGATGGTGTTGTTATCGGCCTATGTGCTTGCCCGCGTGCCTGGTATTACAGGCATCCGGATTGATACCAACGGTGAAATGCTGGAAACGGAACTGGTGATGGAATAAGCGCCTGCGTATAGGCATTAAAGTTCTTTCTTCATTTTCACATGTGCAATGCTGTTAAATAACGTGTGCCCTGGACCTTGCGGACTGTAGCCCAGTTTGCGATAGAAGCCCATGGCTGTTTCCCGTGCATCAAGCGTGATTCTGGAGGCGCCGTGTTCGACAGCCCTGGCTTCCAGGGCTTGTAATAGACGCGTGCCGATCCCCTTGCGTTGTTTGGGATAATCGATTGCCATGAAGCGGATTTGCGCTTCGCGGATGCTGTTGAAATGCAGGCGGCCGACACCGATGAGCGTATTGCTATTATCCAGTACCATCAGGTGTGTGCTGCTCTCATCGTCAGCATCGCGTTCACTACCGCGCGCCTGTTTCCAGGGGGCGCGCAGCAGCCTCCAGCGTAACGCGTAGTATTGGTCAAATTCTTTGGTTGTTACAGGTTCGATTATCTTCATTCACGCTAAACAGGGTCAGGCAAACACCACCCAGGTAGTGGCAATATATTTCACACCTTTCTCCAGTGCTGCACCCCGGTGTTCGTGGGTCCAGAAGGGCGGGAACAGTAACAATTTCCCGGCCTCCGGCCTGATTTGTACATCCTGGTGCGAAAATTCAGTTGTACCGCCCGGTCCCTCGACATCGTTCAAATACCAGACCGCAACCAGCTGACGCTGGCTGAATTCATGACTGCCGCCATCGATATGCCAGTGATAAAACTGCCCCGGGCTGGTGCGTTGAATGGCATAACCGGAATCCTTGAAGGGGCCTTTAAAGAAAGGGTAGGTCTTGCGCAGCTCGATCAGGGCAGACCCCAGTGAGCGAAACAGCGCCTTGTCGATATCCTTCCAGTGTTGCTTGCCGCTGACTACCAGGTCAGTGGATTGCTTGATGCTCTGTTCTTTCTGGGCTTGCTGTCCAATCCGGCCCTCGTATTGCTCATCACCATGCTCTTCAAAACGCCGAATCATTTCATTGCAGACGTCAATGGGCAGCGCCTTGTGTTTTTCAAAGATGAAGGTGTGGTCCCGGACTTCCCGGATGGTTTTTAACTGTTGATAATTCATTCTAGAAGGTGTTTGTTTCAATTGCCGAGATCAATGCCGCTTCGCAGTTACCCTTGCTTTCTTTATGTAATTCAAGGCATGTTTCTGCCAGGGATTGCCAATGGGCCGCAGCCTTGTCAACAAGTTGTTCCAGCTCGCGGGTGTCGCCGGCGACAGTCCAGCTTTCGTAAGCAGAAACAAATCCGGGGAACAGTTCCTTGCGCATGTTGCTCATATTTGCCGTGTAGAAATGCATTGAGGCGGTCTCTGCATCCTGGAGCAGGCCCGGTAGTGTTGACAGGGCATCGGCGAGGTTATCACGTACAGCGCGGAGCATGATCTCTGCCTTGCTGTGCTGCATTGAAGCAAGCATCACCTTCCACTCTTCACCCAGGCTTTTACCGGCCTGTATTTCACCAATTTCGTGCAGCATAACGGATTGCAGTTCCCTGTCAGTCATGGCATCAAGTGACTGTTCCGGTGCATTGTCAAAGTCGTAACACTGCATGGCCTTTTGCATGGCATTTTTCGGCTGGTTCCAGCGCCATTCCTCGATTTTCTCCCAACACATGCGGCGCAGTGATTCGCGGCGTATATAAATGGTGTTGTCGAGGCTCATGGCGGGTGGGGCGGCCAGGTCCCTGGCGTATTCTTTCCCTGCTACAAGTAATGTGTAGCCATCATGGTGTTTACGGCATTCGAGTTCGCCGAGGAAAAACACCGGTTTCATGTTACGGCCATAGCCGCTGCTGTATACATACCCGAGCCCGTTTAACCCCTTGTTGATGGCCATGGAATCAAACGGATCATGCAGAGTTCCCTGTACGGGGATGTTTTCAAATGGCCTGTCTTCCAGTTCGTCCCAGTCGTTTTCCCGTTGCGTCAGCCATGTGGTCAATTGCTGGCGTGGCAGTTCCGTGTGGTAGGGAATGTTGTGTTCCCAGCGAAAGTACTCGCGCATTTTCAATAAATAGATGCACAGGGTGTAGTCGGTTGCATGTCTTGCATCCGAGATATAACAATTCGTGCGGATGGCTGCGAGCGTGGACGCTAGTTCGCTGTTGTCGAGTGGTGAGGCCGGAGTGGATGCATGGCTTGAAGCGGACACGGCGTATACCTGGTTAATTACAAGGCTTGTTCCATGCTAGCATGTGCGCCTGCATGCCGCTATTCAAGGCCTGTGATACGGTTGGTTTACTGTCTTCATGAGTGAGATGGTAGCCACACATAAACACTGTAATTTCTCTCGCAAAGACGCAAAGATAAACCCTACTGCAATCAGGGCATATTAATTTTTATCTTGGCGCCTTTGCCTACATGGATGTAGGTAAGGGGCGTGAGCAGGAGCGGAAGCTTTGCGAGAGTTGTTATTTCTGGATTGAAACGAGGTAGTTGTGAGAGTTAAAAGCAAATGGAACAAAAAAGACAGGGTACGCACACTTGAGGAAGTCGGTGGTGCGGTGGCCTTTATCTTGTGGCGTATCGCCCAGCAAGGCCTGCTGAACCTTGAGAACGAGGGATTTCAAACTGATACACGTGAACAGCGTATTGATGTCATTACCGAGTTCCTGGCATTCCTGGTACACCTGGTTGACCGCATGAAGGCGGAAGCGCTGGATGTAAATGGACGCCAGGCGTTCATTTCTTCATTGGCAAAGCATCTTGCCAGCCAGGTACAGGAGAATCGAACCGATGCACAGGGCAAGGGTGATTACCGAAAACCTTTCATTGACCTGTTGAATATGCGGGCAGCCGATTATGCCGAATGCCCGATGCCGGATGGTGAGCCGGGTTATGCCTTCAAGCGTTATTTTGGCGAAAGCGTCCGGGCAGTGATGGGCGAGAAAGATAACAAGTGGGTTACCGACCAGGTCATGGAGATCGAGGTCCCGGAAACATTGCCGCCCTTGAGAAAGACGTTGCGGGAGTTGTTTGCGAAGGATTAAGGGAAACCCGGTTTATTTGTCATTGCGAGCGTAGCGCGGCAATCTCATGACTCTGGCAGAGGAGTCATTTTGCAAGAGATTGCCGCGTTACTTTGTTCCTCGCAATGACGGGTTGTGTACCGAGACTTCTGGCTGGCTATCAGGCTTTCCAGTTTCCGAAGTTGTCCACATTGTGCGCCTTGCCATCTTCATAACCGGCGTTATAGGCATCGTTAACGCGCTGTTCTTCACGTTCCGGGTTTAACAGGTAACCGCCCTGCCAGCCCTGGATATACTCCGGGTTGACACCCATTTCTTCCATCTTGGTTGTTGCGTCATAGTATTCCTTATTCATCAGTTGTTCCTCGTGCTGACTGTGTTACGTTGAAAAGGTTATAAAGTTCTGTATTGCATCAGGCTGCCGGCTTTCACCTGTGCAGACATCTGGATTGGCTAGCTCATTGTTTCGATTGGGTTTACTGCATTGCGGCGCAAGTATACAGGAGGCTAAATTAGCCCCGTATATCCCGATGGAGAGAGTGAATTCAATTCCTGCTGTACGTTGTATGCATATGAAAATCAGGCATATTCTCTCTTTAGGGGTATTCGATACAAAACCCTGAATGGCTAGCATGATTGTCTTCCAGAGACCGGCCTGACACCATCCTGCCGGAGAACCGTCAAAAGGGACACGCAATGACAGATAATTTAATCAATCAGGATTTCGCCAGTGGCGTAGCCGCATTTGAAGCCAAGAATTTTTCACTCGCCATGCAGCATCTGTCCCCGCTGGCGGAAGCCGGTGACCCGGATGCCCAGCACCGGATAGCGATCATGTGCCAGAACGGTCTGGGCATGGTGCGTAACGAAGCGCGTGCTTTTAGTATGATGAAGGCTGCTGCCGAGCAAGGCCTGGCGATTGCCCAGCACGGTATCGGTTTCATGTATATGGAGGGTGACTGTGTGGAGCAAAGCAGTACAGAGGCGGTTAACTGGTTTCGCAAGGCTGCTGACCAGGGGCTGGCCGGTTCGCTGACGACACTTGCACAGATGTACGAAAATGGTAATGGTGTGGAGCGGGATCCGGAAGAAGCCAAACGGCTGTATGCCAGGGCCGGTTTCGATCTTTAATTGACAGAACCAGTCCGCATCTCGCCCCGCGGTGAGAGATGTGGGCCAGCGACCTGTTGGTTCTGATTATCATGATGGAATTAACTCCCGAAGACGCGTTGCGTATCAATGTCCTGCTGGCCGGTTCACTGCAGGCCGTGCGCATCGATGAATCAAGCATGATCCTGTATGCACTGTCCGATAAAGGTGAGGCGCAGGTCAGGCTAAATCCCAACTGTCGTGACGAGGCCTACTTGAGGGGGGTGCGTGAAACACTTTCCAGTCACGTGCTGGGTTCGCCCGGTGGTTACCCGGTCTATCTGAAGCGCTGGACCCGTATGGGGCAGGCACGCGATGAAATTCTCGAGTCCCTGCTGTTACTTGGTGAACCGGAAGCCGTGATAGCGGTCGTGAATGCCAGTGGAATTACAGATGAATTGGCAAGCAGGGCCTGGTGGGCATCGCAAACCCCGGAAAATGCCCGCTGCATGTTACAGCAGGAACAGGTGGTAGACGGCAAGATGGGCTCCGTACTGGCAGACTTCCTGGTGGAGTTTCTGCCTTTTGAAGAAGAAGCGCGCAATCAGATCAAGTCAATTTGCCTGGTGTTGCAGGGGGAACTGATCGATTTTGATGTAAAGATGAAGCTCTGGGAACGGGGAAAAAACAGGAATGCCTATTACGTGGGTTTTCTGCAGGCGCTGCCTGATCAGTTGCCTGATCAGGATGACGAAAACCCGGTATGGGAAGATATACATGGCAAGCTTGAGAAACTGATCGATGCCGGGAACCCGTTTGCCAGGCAGTTGTGTCGCCTGTTAAGTTCCGTCGGTCAAACATGGCTTGCCGGTGTCAGTGAGGTATTGAAAAAGCCCGCGAACCAGGACGTCGTGGTTGAATTGTTGCATGCGATTGCGGAATATTCCGGTTCACTGCCAATGGGGAGTGAGAGACGCACTGATATTGACACTATATTCGGCATTGCCGACAGGCTGATTGATGGAAGTTTACAAGCGCCAGGTGATACCGAAAACTGGCTGGAGAGCGTGATCAATGCCGTGCCGACAGTATTGCCGAAGATTCGGGCGATGCTGTTTTTATCCTTGCTGGATGAGCCGATTATAGATCCGGTGTTCTCAAAAACCGATGCAATCGGTACGGTCATGCGGAAAAAGATGAAACCGGTGAGCGAGCCGATCCAGAAGCAGATTGAAATATTAACAACGTAAATAGAGGGAAGGAATCTGTTATGAGTGATATTCGAATGTACTGTACGGCCATCTGTCCCTACTGTGTCAGGGCGGAGATGTTGCTGAAATCCAGGGATATGGAAGTCAGCAAGATCTTTATCGATGAAATGCCTGATGGATTCAGGAATCTTTATGATTTAACCGGTCGGCGGACAGTGCCCCAGATCTTTATCGGGGACAGGCATGTGGGTGGTTTTGACGATCTCGCGGCACTCGAGTCACAGGGTGAACTTGATCCGCTACTCATGGCATTCAACCAGTAGCCCGGGTAAGAGTCGCATGGATTATTTGCCGGTATTTCTGAAAATTGAAGACACACCCTGCCTGGTCGTCGGTGGAGGCAAGGTGGCCGCAAGGAAAGTCAGGCTGCTGGCAAGGGCGGGCGCGAATATTACGTTGGTGTCACCAGCAGTTTGCGATGAAATCGATGCGGCCGTTAAACAAGGCACTGTGACGCATATCAAAAGACGTTTTCAGGATAAAGACCTGGATGGCGTGGTGCTGGTAATCACGGCAACAGATGATGAAGCACTCAACCGGTCGGTCTCCGAACTGGCAAAACAGCAAAGAATTCCTGTCAACGTGGTGGACAGCCCGGATCTGTGCAGTTTCATCATGCCGTCCATTATTGACCGTTCGCCGGTGCAGGTGGCGGTGTCGACCGGCGGGGCTTCCCCCGTACTGGCACGTTTGTTACGGGCCCGGCTTGAGAGTTTTATCCCGGCAGCCTACGGGCGACTCGCAAAGCTGGTCGATGAATATCGCCAGCGCGTAAAGGACCGGTTCCCCGATTCCGAACACCGGCGCTATTTCTGGGAAAGTATTCTGCAGGGGCGGGTTGCCGAGCTGTTGTTTGCCGGTCAGGATGAGAAGGCGCGTACGGCCTTGCAGGGAGCTATTGACGACGTGGACACACATTATGGTGAGACCGGTGAAGTGTACCTGGTAGGTGCCGGGCCAGGCGATCCGGACCTGGTTACATTCAGGGCGCTACGCCTGATGCAACAGGCCGACGTGGTTGTATATGACCGGTTGGTGTCGAAACCGATCCTGGAATTGGTGCGCCGTGATGCCGAGTTGATTTATGCGGGCAAACAACGGGACCAGCATACGCTAAGCCAGGAAAGCATTAACGAGCTACTGGTGCGCCTCGCAAAAGAGGGGAAGCGTGTATTGCGACTCAAGGGCGGTGACCCGTTTATTTTCGGTCGCGGTGGTGAGGAAATTGAAACGCTGGCTGCTGAGCAAATCCCGTTCCAGGTAGTCCCCGGCATTACCGCAGCATCCGGGTGTGCCTCCTACGCAGGTATCCCCCTGACGCACCGGGATTATGCGCAGTCCTGTATTTTTGTTACCGGACATCTCAAGGACGGTAGTGTTGACCTGGATTGGGAGCGGCTTGCAAAACCGGCCCAGACTATTGTTTTCTACATGGGCCTGCACAGTATACCGGTGCTAAGCAGGGAGTTGATCGCACATGGGCTCTCAAAGGATACCCCTGTAGCGCTCGTGCAGCAGGGTACGACCCGTGACCAACGTGTTTTTATAGAGACCCTCGAAACCATGCCGGATCTACCGGAACGGGAACAATTGAAAGCCCCGACAATTATTATCGTTGGCGAGGTTGTTCAGCTACAGGAAAAGCTGAGCTGGTTTGGCAAGGAGCAATAATTTGTACCGCGTCATTGCGAGTCACGTCAGCGACGCGGCCAGGTAATCCCCCGTCTTTGCGAGGAACGAAGTGACGCGGCAATCTCGTTCATGAGTGCACCCGGGGTCCGTTGCCAGATTCGGGAGATTGCTTCGCTTCGCTCGCAATGACGAGGGAAAGGGCGCGACTCGCCATAACGAGAATTGCATCAGCTCGTGGCGTGCAAGGGTGTGCGGGCGCCTCCTGCAAGCTTAACTATTTGATCTTGATAATCTTATCGTTGCAGGCCTGGAACCGTACTGGCGTCAGGTCATCCTGAAGCGTGTAGGACATTTCCCATTGTCCCCCGATTTCCGCGGTGCTAGCCTGTCATTCATGAAAAAGGATTGGGTATGGATGCTCATTCCATATGAGGGGGAGTGCAATATGATTAATGTGATGCTGGTGGACGACCACGACCTTGTTCGTTCGGGTATTAAACGCATACTTGCTGATGTCGGCGACATTGAGGTGGTTGCCGAGGCCGATAGTGGTGAGCAGGCAGTCAGTCAGGCCCGCAAGATTAAACCCGATATCATCCTGATGGACCTGAGTATGCCGGGTATTGGCGGGCTGGAGGCGACCCGGAAAATTACCCGTTCAATGCCGGGGGCAAAGATTATTGCTGTAACTGTCCACGATGACGATCCTTTTCCTGCACGTCTCCTTGAGGCGGGTGCCGTGGGTTATCTCACCAAGGGCTGCGATGTCAGGGAAATTATCAATGCAATTAAATCAGTTTACCTGGGCGAGCAATATTTAACGCCCGGTGTTGCTCAGAAGCTTGCGCTGTCATTTGTCAATCATCGTGAAAAGGCCCCGCTTGAAGAACTGACGCAACGTGAAATACAGGTTATGTTGATGATAGTGAAGGGTGAATCGAACAAGGAGATATCAGAAAAACTTTGTTTGAGTCCAAAGACCACCAGCACCTATCGTTACCGTCTGTTTGAGAAGCTCGGTGTTAAAAATGATGTTGAACTGACCCGGTTTGCCATCCGTTATGGCCTTATCAAGGAAAACATCATGCACTAGATTCCGCGGTGCCCGGGGTTGCCCGGGCACTTTCAAGGTTGCCATACCGGCTGTTTTCTTGCCGTTTATCTGAATTTCCGAGACCTTCGTCTAAGTATTGCTTGCCAGGGCTGGCATCATATGGACTGTTGTGCTTTTCTGGTTACAGGAAGTGAATTGAACGCTGATGCTGGGGATAGAGACAGACCATGGAAAGAACCCGTGTACCAGAGATACCAGATGGACTTCAATGGTTTAATGTTGATAGTCCGGTAAGCCTGCTGGATCAGGCAGGACGTGTGGTGCTGCTTGATTTTGGCAATTACTCTTCGATTCACTGTCGGCATGTAGTTTCGGACCTTCGTTATCTTGCCGATAAATACCGGGACAGGCTCGTTATTATCGGCATCCATTCACCAGCGTTTCCGGGAGAGAAGGATGGTGCTCATGTGCAAAAGGCAATCAACAGGCATCGTATAAACTACCCGGTCGTTCACGATCCCGGGTTAACTATCAGCATGGTCTATGGTGTTCGTGTTTGGCCGACACAGGTACTGATTGATCCTGAAGGTTATATTCTTGGATCCCTGTCCGGGGAGGTCAGGCTGTCAGAGCTGGAGCAGTTGATTGATTACCAGGCTAACAGGAAAGGTGGATCCCCCGTAGCCGGTGGATCTTCTTTCACAATCCTGCAATCACCGGAACCCGCAGGTGTCTTGTCTTTCCCGGGAAGAATCGTTGCATCGGATAGCAAGGTTTATATTGCAGACAGTGGCAATAACCGCATCCTGGTTGCTTCAAACAGCGGTAGCGTGTTGCGCCAGTACGGTGGTGAGACAGCAGGTCTTATTGATGGCGATGGCGGATCAGCCGCTTTTAATAACCCGCAGGGCATGGTGCTGGTCGATGAACATCTGTATATAGCAGATGAAGGCAATCATGCAATTCGGCGTATCAATATACGCAATAACGATGTCGTTACAGTCGCCGGCACAGGCAGGCAGGGCTCTTCTGCTGTCATAGATGGTTCTGATCCACTGAATGTCGATTTGAATTCACCCTGTGATCTTGCTTTCAAAAGCGGTGTACTTTACATAGCCATGGCCGGTTTACACCAGATCTGGCGTTTTTCACTGGTTAAAAACACACTCGAGGTATTTTCAGGCAGTGGGGAAGAAAACCTGGTCAATGGCCCTCCTGGAGAAGCTGCCTTTGCACAACCAAGCAGTTTGACGATTCTCGGCGACAAATTATATACAGCCGATGCGGTTACATCGGCTGTTCGTAGTGTCGATCTCGCGACCGGCTTTGTCAGCGCCCTGGTGGGTGCGGGCTCGGTTGAATACGGTGAAAACGACGGGGACGGGGTAGCCACCCGGCTTCAATATCCACTGGATATAGAGGCAGACCCTGCCCGGAATTTGCTCTGGGTGGCTGACACATATAATAATAAAATCAGAAGGATATCAGTAAGTGATAAATATGTTTCCAGCGTGTTTCTGAATCGGGCACTGGATGAGCCAGGTGGACTGGCGTTTCGTAACGATACCCTTTACATTGCCAATACAAACTTGCACGAGATCCTGCGTCTTAACCCTGAAAACGGTCACGCTGAAGCCCTGAATGTCACAGAAGAATTTGCTGAAATTTGATCCGGACTGCAGTGCTTGCACCCGGCTCTCCGGTTTTCTTGATCAGACTTCCAAAAAGTACCCGGAATATCATGCGCGCCCTGTAGCCCCCTTTGGCGATGTTGATGCACGCTTGTTAATTGTCGGGTTGGCGCCCGGTATGCACGGCGCAAATGCTACGGGGCGTCCGTTTACCGGAGACTACGCGGGTATTCTGCTATACCAAACCCTGTTTGATTTTTCGTTCAGTAACCAGCCAGAGTCCGTGTCACTGGATGACGGCCTGGAACTGTTCGACTGCCGGATCACCAATGCGGTGAAATGCCTGCCGCCACAGAACAAGCCGCTGCTCGAGGAGGTAAAGAACTGTAATGGCTTTTTGCGAGCCGAGCTTGATGAATTGCCTCAATCATCCGTTATCATTGCCCTGGGCAAGCTTGCACATGATGCAGTGTTGCGCTCGATGGGCTTGCGCCTGGCTGCCTTTCCGTTTGCGCATACCGGCATACACTGGATTGCAGAAGACAGGCTGCTGATTGATTCCTACCACTGCAGTCGCTACAACACCCAGACCCGTCGTTTAACACCTGCCATGTTCAGTGACGTATTCCGGCTTGCCCGCAAGGCCCTGAAGAAACAGGGTGGTGCGGCAACCGCATGAGGTAGTTGCATATGACCGGGCGTCCGGCTTCATTCGATGCGAAGGAGTTTCTGAAAACGCTGACATCACGCCCCGGTATTTACCGTATGCTGGGCCGCGACAGAACCGTGTTGTACGTCGGCAAGGCAGGCAACCTGAAGAAGCGTGTCAGCAGCTATTTCAGAAAAAGTGGCCTGAGCGCCAGGATCCGTGCACTGGTCGAGCAGATTGAGGACATGGAAATCACGGTAACCCACACGGAAGGGGAGGCGCTGTTACTGGAAAGCAACCTTATCAAGCAGTACAGGCCGCGGTATAACGTTCTTTTGCGGGATGACAAGAGTTACCCCTATATCTACCTGTCGGACGACCAAGACTATCCCCGGCTGACCCTGCATCGTGGCGCGCGGCGTCGAAAAGGACGCTATTTCGGTCCGTATCCAAGCGCCGGTGCAGTGCGCGCCAGTTTACACATGCTGCAGAAACTGTTCAGGGTTCGCCAGTGCGAAGACAGTTTCTTTGCCAATCGCAGCCGTCCATGCCTGCAATACCAGATCAAGCGCTGTACGGCGCCCTGTGTCGGCCTCGTCAGTCCTGAAGAATACGCAGAAGATGTAAGGCGTACGGTGCTGTTCCTCGAAGGCAAGAGCAGTCAGGTGGTTGATGATCTCGTGGAATCCATGGAGGAAGCATCCGGTCGGCAGGATTATGAGCAGGCCGCTGCTTGCCGCGACCAGATTGCAAGTCTGCACCGGGTGCTGGAAAAACAATATATCAGCAAGGAGAAAGGCGATCTGGATATTATTGCCTGCGTGGCACGCAAGGGGTGTGCCTGTGTACAGGTGTTTTTTATACGCGGCGGGCGAAATCTCGGGAATGCAGTGTTCTTTCCAAAAGTACCCCTGCACTCGGATCATGCTACCGTGCTGTCTGCCTTTATTCCGCAATATTACCTGGGCAAGGACGTTCCGGCTGAATTGTTGTCTAGCCATGCGCCGGAAGATAGCAGCTTGATCGAGAGCGTTTTGAGTGAACATGCCGGTCACAAGGTCGTGCTGCGATCCAATGTGCGCGGTGACCGCGCGCGCTGGGTAAAAATGGCGCAGGAAAACGCCGAGCTTGCCCTGAATGCCTTTCTGAATACCCGGCAAGGCTACGCGGGACGCTTGAGAGAGTTGATGGCAGCTGTTGGCCTGGATGAACTGCCGGAGCGAATAGAATGTTTTGATATCAGCCACACCAGTGGCGAGTCCACCGTTGCTTCCTGTGTTGTCTTTGGCATGGAAGGCCCCTTAAAATCTGACTACCGCCGGTTTAATATCAGGGACATCCAGCCGGGCGATGACTATGGCGCAATGGAGCAGGCGCTAACACGGCGTTATACTCGGCTCAGGAAAGGGGAAGGCAAGTTGCCGGACCTGCTGTTGATTGATGGTGGCAAGGGCCAGGTGAGCGCGGCCCGCAAGGCGCTGGAGGAACTGCAAATCACGGACGTGCGAATAATCGGTGTTGCCAAGGGGCCGGGGAGAAAGCCGGGTCTTGAAACACTGCACATCCCGGGCCGTTCTAATGTGCTGGCACTGTCGGCTGATTCGCCGGCACTCCACCTGATACAACAGGTGCGGGACGAGGCGCACCGTTTTGCAATTACCGGCCACCGCGCAAGGCGCGCTAAATCCAGGAATACCTCGCCACTGGAGCAGATACCGGGCGTGGGTCCGAAGCGACGTCAGCAATTATTGCAACAGCTGGGTGGATTGAGAGAAGTTGCCAGGGCAGGGGTTGAAGACCTGTCGATGGTCAAGGGGATCAATCGCACACTGGCGCAACAGATTTATGAGGCCTTTCATGGTGATTAGAGTGCCAGGATTTAATAAATGACCTGGACAGTTCCCAATATACTGACCTTGACGCGTATCATTTTGATACCGGTGCTGGTATTGGTTTTTTACCTTCCAGGCCAATGGTCCTACCAGCTTAGTGCCGTGATCTTCGGTGTGGCGGCGTTGACCGACTGGCTCGATGGTTATCTTGCCAGGCGTCTCAGGCAGATGTCTGTGTTTGGTGCATTTCTTGACCCGGTAGCCGACAAGTTGATGGTTGCCGTGGCACTTGTTTTACTGGTCCAGGACAACCCCAGCCTGTTGTTTGTCATTCCGGCTGCGATCATCATTGGCCGTGAAATTGCGATTTCAGCGCTACGTGAGTGGATGTCGGAAATTGGGGAGCGCACCAGGGTGGCGGTTTCCGTTATTGGTAAAATAAAGACGATTACCCAGATGGTTGCTATATTATTGTTGTTGTACAAGGTGCCGCTTGGGCCCATGCCCACACATGATATAGGGCTGGTCCTGCTCTATGTTGCCGCAATCCTGACCCTGTGGTCCATGTTCGTTTACTTGCAGGCTGCCTGGCCAATCCTGAGTGGCAATTCAAGCGCAGATTCCGGGTAAGTGCTTGACAGGAAAAGTTCTGCCTATAAAATAATCGGTTACGTCTGCGGGAATAGCTCAGCTGGTAGAGCACAACCTTGCCAAGGTTGGGGTCGCGAGTTCGAATCTCGTTTCCCGCTCCAAATCATGGTTTGTCAGGGCCCCGGTAACCACCGGGGTTTTTGCCATCAGGGTACCTGGCATCGCACGCTCATGGCTGAGTGGCAGAGTGGTTATGCAGCGGCCTGCAAAGCCGTGGACA
>DAOVYA010000017.1 GCA_030635865.1 Gammaproteobacteria bacterium
ACCACGACATGCTGGCGGGCCTCGTCCGGCATCAGGCGCAGGTCTTTGAAAAAGGCCTCGAACAGGGCCGTGATGGTTTGTGCCGCCTTGGTGCTCATGCGGTGTACCCGGTAATGCCGGTAGAGCTTGTTGCGCAAGAAACGTTTTAATTCGAGATTCTTTTCACCCATGGCATCACTAAAGCCGATTAACATCCCGCTGTGATTACGCACTGCATCGAGATCAGCGGGTGCTGCCTGTTTAAGCCTGTCTGTACTGGTCTCGATCAGGTCGATCACCTGGCAGCCAATCAGGCGTCTTACCACTTCATGTATGGTGCGACGCGGGGGCAGGTCGGGATAGAGGCCAAGGACCGTTTCATGTTGTTCACGGAACAGTTCAATTTCGTTCAGTGCATCCACATCAATCAGGCCGGAACGCAGGCCATCGTCCACGTCATGACTGTTATAGGCGATTTCATCGGCCAGGTTGGTCAGTTGTGCTTCCAGTGATGGCTGTTGCTTATCAATGAAGCGACGACCCAGTTCACCAAGTTTCCCGGCATTCTTCCTCGAACAGTGTTTAAGGATGCCCTCGCGGGTTTCAAACGTGAGGTTCAGTCCGGAAAATTCTGCGTAGCGGTGTTCAAGTTCATCTACCACACGCAGTGATTGCAGGTTGTGTTCAAAACCACCGTAGTTTTTCATGCAGGCATTCAGGGCATCCTGCCCCGCGTGTCCGAACGGTGTATGACCGAGGTCATGGGCCAGTGCAATACCCTCGGTCAGGTCTTCATTGAGTTGCATGGCGCGCGCAATTGAACGGGCGACCTGGGCGACCTCGATGGAGTGTGTCAGCCGGGTCCGGAACAGGTCACCCTCGTGATTTACGAATACCTGTGTCTTGTATTCCAGCCGCCGGAAAGCAGCTGAATGAATGATGCGGTCCCGGTCACGCTGGAATTCGGTCCGGTAGGACGGCGCAGGCTCGGAATATTGACGGCCCTTTGAACAGCTTTCAGTAACGGCGTATGGCGCAAGCGCAGTGTTGTGCAGTTTCGTAGATACGTCGTTCATTACTGCTCAGGCAGCCGCCAGGGTCTTGTCCAGCAGGTCGGCATCAAAATCGCTGCTCAGAAAGGCGTCACCAACGGCCCTTAGCAAAACCAGGCGCAAACCACCGTCGACTACCTTTTTATCGACCGCCATGAGTTCCAGAAAGCGTGCTGCATCCATTTCATCCGGCGGGCAGGTTGGCAGGCTCGCCTGTTGCAGCAGTTTCTCGGTACGCGTAACGGCTTCGTCCGACAGCCAGCCGTGCCGTGCCGACAGGTCGGCGGCCATGAGCATGCCTGTTGCTACCGCTTCGCCATGCAGCCAGGCGCCGTAACCGGTACCGGTTTCTATGGCATGTCCGAAGGTATGGCCGAAATTCAGCAGGGCACGTTGGCCACTTTCACGCTCGTCCGCAGCGACAATTTCCGCCTTCAGTGCGCAGGACCGTTCTATGGCCCAGGCAAGGGCCTGCTTGTCACGAGCCTTCAGCAAGCCGATGTTTTTTTCCAGCCAGTCAAAGAATGCGGCGTCACGTATAAGACCATATTTGATCACCTCAGCCAGCCCTGCGGCCAGTTGCCGGTCATCGAGTGTGTCGAGAGTGTTGGTATCAATCAGTACGCAGCCGGGCTGGTGAAATGCGCCGATCATGTTTTTACCCTGCGGGTGATTGACGCCGGTTTTGCCGCCTACCGAGGAATCCACTTGCGCCAGCAGGGTGGTCGGAATCTGCAGGAAGGCGACCCCGCGCTGATAGCTGGCTGCCGCGAAGCCCGTTATGTCACCGACGACACCGCCACCCAGTGCAACCAGTGTGCATCCCCGGTTGAATTTGTTTTCCAGTAATGCGTTGAATATCAGGTTCAGCGTGTCTAGGTTCTTGTACTGCTCGCCGTCTGGCAGGATAACGGTTGCCAGTTCAAAGGCGCTGAAGATTTCGCGTACTTTATCCAGGTATAACGGGGCGATGGTTTCGTTGGTCACCACCATGACCTGCCGGCCATGCACATGTTTTGTCAGCAGTGCCTGCTCGTCCAGTAGGCCGTGTCCGATAAAGATCGGATAACTGCGTTCACCAAGTTCAACGGTTAGAGTCTTCATTAGCCCTGATATGCACATGTATTGAAACAGCATATCGAAAAAACATGTCTGAGAGCAAAATTAATCAGGGGTTTCCTGGCTCAGTAACTGGATAATTTTCCTGACGACATCCCGGACACGCATGCCGTCCGTCTCGATAACAAGGTCGGCGATTTCCCGGTACAGAGGGTCGCGTACAGCCAGCAGTTCCTCCAGGGTTGTGCGCGGGTCCCGGGTTTGCAGTAACGGCCGGTTACGATCACGGGCCGTACGTGAGAGCTGCTGATCGACTGAGGTATGCAGGTAGATGACCTTGCCGCGGTTGCCAAGCCGCTCGCGATTTTCCGGATCCAGTATGGCGCCACCGCCGGTTGCCAGCACGATATCCGGTAAACGGGTGAGCGCATCAATGACTTCTGATTCACGCTTGCGAAAACCGGCTTCACCTTCAAGGTCAAATATCAACGGGATATCCACGCCGGTGCGCAGTTCGATTTCATGGTCGCTGTCATGGAATGACATCGACAACTGTTTTGCCAGTTGTCGGCCAATGGTGGATTTGCCGGCTCCCATGGGACCCGTTAGAAAGATACTGCCCGGCGTTTTCATGCCGGGCAGGTATGCCAGATTATGGCGCTACTGGCAAGTATTACCTAGATATTGATATCTTCCCTGACGATCTTCGGTGTGATAAAGATCAGCAGTTCGGACCTTTCATCAACATTCAGTCTCTTGTTGAACATCCAGTCAACCAGTGGCAATTCACCGAAGAAAGGTACGCGATCAATTTGCTCTCCCTTATCTTGCTCGTAGATACCGCCCAGCACCAGGGTTTCGCCATTATCGACGAGAACCTGGGTGGATATCTCCTGGGTATCGATGCTCGGGACGCCAAGGAAGATATCACCGACATCGTCCTTGTTAATCTGCAGGTCCATGATAATGCGGTCATCCGGTGTAATTTGCGGTGTGACTCGCAGGGCCAGTACCGCTTCCTTGAACGATACACTGGTGGCGCCACTGGAGGAGGCTTCCTGGTAAGGGATTTCCGTGCCTGACTTGATGTAGGCCGCTTTTTGATTGGATGTGAGTACCCGCGGGCTGGAAATGATCTCACCGTGGCCTTCGGCTTCCATGGCGGTCAATTCCATCTGCAGGAAGTGGCTGCCAAGCCTGCCGATTGCGAGGCCTATCGAACTCGTAGCACCAATGACCGGCAGATCAACCATCAGGCCCTCGGCCCCGCTGCCTGCCGGGGACTCAAAGCCTGTAATCGGGTTGACGATGAGATCGCCAGGGGCCTTGCCGCCTACTACCAGCTGGTGATCACCATCGAAGCGGGTCCTTTTACTGACCCCGAACGTGACACCCAGGTCCCTGGAAAAATCATTATTGGCAAGAACGATCC
Source organism: Gammaproteobacteria bacterium (assembly GCA_030635865.1). Taxonomy (GTDB): domain Bacteria; phylum Pseudomonadota; class Gammaproteobacteria; order UBA9214; family UBA9214; genus UBA9214. The sequence goes on from DAOVYA010000017.1 coordinate 3,523, forward strand.
TGGACTCGATCAATACCTGTCGAACAGGTATATCCAGTGTCGCAACCAGGTTGCGGATTTCTGCCAGTTTTGACGCCGTGTCCTGTACTAACAGGGTATTGGTACGTTCATCAATGGTGGCCTTGCCCCGCGTTGACAGCAGGGTGGTCTCCTCACTCTTCAAAAGGGCTGCGATATCCGAGGCCTTGGCATAGTTGATCTGGACGAATTCGGAATAGAGCGGTTCGAGTTCCTCAATTTGCTTCTGCGATTCAAGTTCCAGTTTTTCACGTGCAGCGATTTCCTCGCTGGGAGCAATCAGCATGACGTTACCGGTTTGACGCATGGCCAGACCCTTGGTCTTCAGGATGATGTCAAGCGCCTGGTCCCATGGAACATTCTTCAGGCGTAGAGTCAGGCTACCGCCGACAGTATCGCTGACCACAATATTGATGCCGGTGAAATCGGCGATCAGCTGCAATACCGAACGGACCTCGATGTCCTGGAAATTCAGCGAGAGTCTCTCTCCAAGGTAACCGAACTCGTCTTTCTTGATGTCTTCAGCTTCTTTCTCGGTGAGTGCGCGGACTTCGATCGTGAACTGGTCATCCGACTGGTAGGCAATGTATTCGTATTTACCCAGGGGTGAAATCACCATGTGTACGTTTTCGCCCCTGGCATAGGCGTCGATTGTTTTTACCGGCGTGGCGAAATCGAGCACATCCAGGCGTCTTGCCATCTCCTGTGGCAACTGTGTGCGGTAGAAATCCACGACAACCTTGCCATCCTGCTGCTGCATATCGACCGGGATGGAAGGATCGGACAGTGTAACAATGATGCGGCCTTCGCCCTTTTCACCGCGGCGAAAATCAATATTCTTGATGTTCCCGCGGGTAGTGCCCAGTGCAGCGGCGGCCGTGGCCTTGGCCACGGACAATTCGCTGCCGGCGCTTTGTACAGTGAGGATTACCTTGTTGCCTTCGGCGTGGGCTTCATAGGGGACCATGTCAATCAGGTTAACAACAACCCGGGTACGTCCCTTTGCTTCAACAACAGCCAGGCTTTCTGCCATACCAATACCAATCGTGTGCCTGCGTTGGGACAGGCCACTGGTTGTATTCGGGAAATCCAGTGCAATGCGGGCCGGGTTATCAATGGTGAAACTGATTGGTGCGGGAGCAGGTTTGCTCATGGTCAGTGTAATGACAGCCTTGTTACCTGGCAGGCTTTCAAAATCAACAGACTGGATTGAATTACTCCCGGCCGGGTCTGCCGCCTGTACAGAAATATACCCACTGGCCAACAGCAGCGCACTTGCGAAGAGCAGACGTTGTAATATATTGCAACGCAGGTGCTTGATGACCCGTAACAACAAAATGTCGTTTGCCGGTGTGCGATGAGTTGTGTTTCCGTTCATTGCCATACCCCTGTGGGATTATTCGCTGATTGCAATCGAGGCCTGGCGTTCCACCCAGCCCCCGATGCCATCCGGAACGATTTCAGTAAGTTCAACTTTATATTCTGTGATACGGAAAATTTTACCGTAATTCTGACCGGCAAAATTGCCTGGCTGTACGCGGTGTATGGTGCCGTCCGTATCATTGATTAGTGCCCAGGTCTCGTCATACTGCTCCAGTGTTCCAACCATTCTCAGGCTGTCGAGCGTGAATTCCTCGAGCGGTTCTGTTGGCCTGTCAAAATCAGGCGTGATGCCGCTGCCCGATGCCTGCATGGTTGCGGCGCGTGGCTGAGAAAAAGTGGGTTCGGTAAACGGGTCACGCAAATCGGTTGCCTGGTAGGAAAAGGACTCATAGGGTTCGAATTCCGGCAGTGGTTCAATGTTTGTTTTTTGCTGGCTTTTTACTCCTTCCACGTAGAGTTCCAGGTCAGTAGTCGATTCGCTGGCACAGGCAAGCAGCAACCCGGATGCTGAAATAATACAAAACCATTGTATAAATAGTTGGTAAGCCCTGATCATTGTTCAGCCTCATTCAACTCTTCGATTTCGTCCTCTTCGAGGTAGCGATAGGTCTTGGCAGTAAGATCCATGGCCAGCAATGCTTTTTTACCATCCAGGCGGGTGATATGTATATCGTGCAGGGTAACGATACGTGGCAGGGCCGCAACGCCACTTACAAAGTTTCCGAACTCGTGGTACTCACCAATTACGCGAATGCTGATAGGTAGTTCAGCATAGAATTCTTTTGGATTTTCATCCTGCGGCTTGAATAACTCAAACTCCAGCCCGCTGGCAAGGCCGGTCTGTGAAATATCAACCAGCAGTTCGGCTACTTCCGTTTTATTTGGCAGTTGGCGCAGCATGGCACCAAAAGATTCACGCATGTCTTCCAGTTGCTGCTCATAGACTTCCAGGTTGGTAGCCTGCTGTGCCTTTTTCTCGAAGATAACTTTCAGGTCTGTCTCCTGTTGTTCTGTTTTATCCAGTTCCAGCAGTTGATCCTTGGTGTGAAACCAATAGCCGAGAAATATGATGCTACTCATCATGAACAGGATAATGACCGCCCGCGCAGCAGCCGGCCAGCGTGCGATATTCGTCAGGTCAAGATCTTCCAGGGCCAGGTTCACTGCTCGTCTCCACTGATATCTTCATCATCGGTTGTTTCGCGCGACCTCTGGATTCCTCGCAAAGTAAAATTTGCAATCCGGCGACGGTTGTTTTCGGTTGTCCTGATCAGGTCAAGGTGTGGATCGGCGAACCATTCTGACGTGTCTATATTGCGCATGTAATCCGAAACGCGTGCATTGGATTGTGCAACCCCTGCCATTTTCAGACCCCTGTTTTTCTGGGTAAGGGTTTTGAGATAGACACCATCAGGCAGGGACCTGACCAGTTCATCCATAAGGTGTACACTTTCCGGGCGGCTGCTTTGCAGGTCCTGGATAACATTCATGCGCGCCAGCAGGCCCTGCTTCATTGACTCCAGTTCTTCAATACGCCCGATACGCTTGTTCAGGATATCGATTTCGGCCTGGAGATAATCGTTGCGTTGATTCTGGTATTCGATCTTGCCATTTACAACTACGTGAGAGGTAAATACCAGTATTGCTGCGAGGACGGCACTGACTGCGGTCGTAGTGACGAATTCCTTTTGCTTCTGTTTGCGCAGTTCTTCGCGCCATGGCAGGAGGTTGATATGTGCCATATCAGTCGAAGCTCCTCAAGGCGAGTCCACAGGCAATCATTAGTGATGGCGCATCATTACTTAATATCTGCGGTTTTACCCTTGCCGACAGGGACATGGAGGCAAATGGATTTGCGATAGTGGTTTCTACGCCAAGTTTTTCCTGGATCATTTCGTCCACGCCGGGTATGGAGGCACTGCCACCGGCCAGGACAATAAAATCAATCTTGCTGTGTGGACTTGATGAGTAAAAAAACTGCAATGAGCGGCTGGCCTGCTGTGTCATTGCTTCCTTAAAGGGGTGCAGTACATCTGTGGTGAAATTTTCAGGCAGTCCGCCCTGACGCTTTGCCATACCCGCCTCTTCATAAGACAGGCCATAGCGCCGCATGATTTCTTCAGTCAACTGTTTGCCACCAAAAACAGTATCACGTGTGTAGATACTCTTGAGGTCATGCAGAACGTTGAGGGTCGTCATGGTTGCACCGATATCGATGACCGCAATGGTCTTGTTCTCCCCCTGGTCGGGGAGTTGGTCTGATAATAGTGCGAAGGCATTTTCACTGGCAAAGGATTCCACGTCCATGACGAGTGTTGTAAGGCCGCCGGTTTCAACAGCGGCACTACGCAGGTCGACGTTTTCACTGCGACATGCGGCCAGCATGACATCTACGGTTTCCGGGTTTTTTTCCGAAGGACCCAGTACTTCAAAGTCGAGGTTAACTTCTTCAAGCGGGTAGGGGACATACTGGTCTGCTTCCAGTTCGATATGGCTTTCCATGTCATCGTCGTCCAGGCCGGCAGGCATTGGTACGATCTTGGTGATGACAGAAGAACCGGCAATGGCAACAGCCGCATGCCTGGTGCGTGTCCCGGAGCGTTTTACGGCACGTCGAACCGCTTCACCAACTGCGTCAACATCAGTGATATTCTTTTCGACAACGGCATTCGGAGGGAGTGGTTCAACCGCATAGCTTTCAACGCGGTAGCGTGATCCACTCCGGCTCAATTCCAGTAGCTTGACAGCCGTGGAACTGATATCCAGCCCGATTAACGGTGGTCTTGATCTTTTAAAAAGTTGCCTAAATGGCACAGTTTTTCCCTTTAATTACCCGTTGTTGGACAACATAGGTAGTTCGGCGCATTAGAGAATATTGCCAAGTATTTGTCAACTAATGCGTAATGTATGTCAGATGTTATGGTATAGGTTATCGGTCAGGTGTCTTAATGGTTGAGAAAAATTTGGGAAAAAATTTCCCCTTGCAAACACACACGGCATTTATATTACGTATACCCGAACCATTCTTTGAACTTGATCACAGGTTACAGCTGCTGACATGAATTTCTCTCGCACCGCGCGTTTTTTGCTTTTTACGATATTGCTTGGCAGCATTGCCGTTTCAGCATTACTTATTGTTTTATATGTAAATATTGAGTCAAAATTACCGTCCACAGAGATCCTGAAAGAGGTGAAACTGCAGGAACCCCTGCGGATTTTCAGCCGGGACCGGAAATTGCTGGCGGAATTTGGCGACAAGCGCCGTACACCGGTAACCATTGAACAGGTACCGGAAACCCTGGTGCAGGCATTCCTGGCGGCCGAGGATGACCACTTTTTTGAACATACCGGCGTGGATTTCCCGGGTTTGTTGCGTGCCGTTATCGAACTGATAATGACCGGTGAGAAGCGCAGTGGTGGAAGTACGATCACCATGCAGGTGGCGAGAAACTTCTTTCTCTCCACTGAAAAAACCTATTTGCGCAAACTGACGGAAATCCTGCTCGCATTCAGGATCGAACACTCGCTCAGCAAGAATGACATCCTCGAACTCTATCTCAACAAGATTTACCTGGGGAATCGTGCTTACGGTGTAGAGGCTGCGGCGCGGGTGTACTACGGAAAGAGTATAAGTGACATTTCTTTGGCGCAGACGGCAATGATTGCCGCGTTGCCCAAGGCACCGTCACGGATTAACCCGATCCACAACCCCGAGGGTGCCACTGCACGGCGAAATTACATCCTGGGACGTATGCATCGTCTTGGTTATATTGACGACGAGGCCTTTGAGACGGCAACAAATGAAGTGGATAAGGCCACGCTGCACAAGGTCCAGTCAGAGGTCAGCGCCCCTTATCTTGCTGAAATGGTGCGCAATGAACTGGTCCGCCGTTATGGCCTGTCGGTCTATACCGCTGGCTACGAAGTTATGACGACCATTGATGCATCGAGCCAGGCAGCGGCGAACCTGGCATTGCACAAGGCTCTGCTGGACTATAGTCGCCGGCACGGTTACCGCGGCCCTGAGGCGCAGGTTAACCTGGATGAGCTCGACGGGGAAGCCTTGCAGGAGCTGTTGGCGGGCTATCGACCGGTCGGTGGCCTGGAGGCCGGTATCGTCACCCGGATCGAGGAAAAGACGGCGACGGTATTGCTCGCCAGGCATGGAGAAATCACGGTCGAGTGGGAGGGGTTGTCGTGGGCGCGGCCTTATGTCAGTGAAAACCGGATGGGCAAGTCACCGAAACTGGCCAGTGATGTTGTGGCGCCGGGCGACATTGTCCGGGTGTTGCAGAATCCGGATGGCGGCTGGCGGCTTGCCCAGGTCCCGAAGGTGGAAGGTGCGCTGGTATCGCTGCGCCCAGATGATGGTGCAATCCTGGCATTGGTGGGCGGCTTTGATTACCGGCGCAGTAAATTCAACCGGGTTACACAAGCCCGGCGCCAGCCAGGTTCGAGTTTTAAACCGGTTATTTATTCAGCGGCACTCGACAAGGGGTATACCGCGGCGAGCCTGATCAATGATGCCCCGGTGGTTTTTGATGATCCCGCGCTTGAATCAACCTGGCGGCCGGAAAATTACAGTGGCCAGTTTTACGGGCCAACCCGGATGCGCGAAGCGCTGTACCGTTCCCGCAACCTGGTGTCGATCAGGATTCTGCGTGCAATTGGCATTTCCTATGTTGCTGAATACGCAGAGCGTTTTGGATTCTCGAAAGACCAGTTGCCCCGGGATCTGACCCTGGCGCTGGGCAGTGCCACGGTGTCACCCTTGCAGATGGCGCGGGCCTACGCCGTGTTGGCCAATGGCGGTTACCTGGTCGAGCCATTCTTCATTCAGCGCATTTATGATCCCGACGGCAATACAGTCTTCCGGTCCAACCCTGCCCTGGTTTGCCCCGGTTGCCCGTTAGCACTGGAAGCGATTAACGAATCATCACAACCGGAAATCAATCCCGCGGAGTTGGTCATGTCTCCGCAGACTGCCTGGTTGATGACTTCCATGATGCAGGATGTTATCCAGCGTGGTACCGGGAAGAAGGCGCGGGTGTTGAACCGGACGGACCTGGCCGGTAAAACCGGTACCACCAATGATCAGAAGGATGCCTGGTTCTCGGGATTCAACCGGTCGCTGGTGGCGGTCGTCTGGGTGGGCTTTGACAAACTGGAACCCCTGGGCCGGCAAGAGACCGGGGGCAAGGCCGCATTACCCATGTGGATTGACTACATGCGTACTGTGCTGTCAGGCGTCAAGCAGAGAAAGAGAGGGCCACCGGAAGGTCTTGTGACCGTGCGCATTGATCCTGCCAGTGGTCTTTTGGCGGGCAGTGGGCAGTCCGATGCGATTTTTGAAACCTTTCGCGAGGAATATGTACCGCAACAGACCACTGATGCAGGGGCTATGGCGATTGACAGCGGTGGGGCGGATGATGGTTCGGCCGAACAACTTTTCTAAGTTACTCGTCATTGCGAGCGAAGCGAAGCAATCTCCTGAATCTGGCAGTGGATTATAGAGATTGCTGCGTCACTGCGTTCCTCGCAATGACGAATAAACTCGCAGTGACAAATGAATCAGGGTTTCCCTGGGGCTACAGCTGTTCCAAATCAGCGCGGATACTCTCGATTGATGCAAGGAAACCGCTTTGTTCTGTTTCATCCAGCGGTAGTTCAACAACTTGTTCAATACCATTGCGGCCAAGGATCGCCGGTACACCCGCGGTAATGTCCTGCTGTGTATATTCACCATCGAGGATGCATACACACGGCAATACCCGCCGGCGGTTGTTGGCGATTGAATCCACCATGGTAGTAATTGCAGCGGCCGGCGCGTTGTAGGCGCTGCTGGTCTGGCGCAGTGCCAGTACTTCCGCGCCACCATGCCGGGTCTTTTCGTTGACGTGCTCGATCATATCCTGGTCGAGAAAGGTCGTGGCCGGGACCCCATTGACTGTGCTGAAACGGGTCAGCGGTACCATCAGGTCACCGTGCCCACCAATTACCATCGTATGAATGTCCTTGATGGAGATACCGGTTTCCCCGGCAATAAAACTGGCCATGCGTGAGGCATCCAGAACACCGGCCTGGCCGAATACCCGCCTGCGTTCCCATCCGGTGCGCTTCCAGGCGTGATGAGTGAGTACATCAACCGGGTTGGTGACCATTAACAGCAGGCAATCCGGTGCATGTTCAAGGACCTGATCGAGGATGCTGTCAATGACGGCCCGGTTGATGCCAAGCACGTCACTGCGCGACATGCCGGGCTTGCGCGGTGAACCCGCCGTGATAATGACCAACTCCGAATCCCTGAGCAAGGCAGGGTCGCTGCCACCGGTCACCTGGACATCAAACCCGAAAAAGGGCGCCGACTGGCGAATGTCCAGGGCCGCGCCGGCTGCCGCGCCCTCCCTGACGTCCAGCAGAACGACTTCATCACACATTCCCTGCTGTGCCAGCGTCTGTGCGGTTGATTCGCCGACCCGGCCCGCGCCTACAATGCTGATTTTATTCATTCTGGTTCCCTGTGCGAATTAGTGCGCCAAGTATATAGGGGTCTGGCCATACAAAAACAGCCTCTTTGATTTATCGGACCACTTTCAGCAATTGCGATGGTTTTGGCTCGCCGCGCGGGTACTGGTCGTTCAACAGGCGTAGCGTTTCTTCCGGGTAATTGGTGAGCGGCGATTTAAGGGCCAGCGTGGCATAGCGCGTTCCTGCGGGCGCACGGATAATCACCAGTTTCTTCCCTTCGGCCAGTTTCTTCTCCGCGCTGGTCAGTGGATGCAGGCTTTTCGCAGTTTTCAGGGTGGCGGCGCCATACTTGCCCAGAATATTCTGCTGTTTTGCAGCACCGGCGAAAACATAAACACTGTTGCCACGATAGACGATCGCGTAGCGCACCCGCCGCATGCCCCATGGTGTATTTGCATCGGCGATTGCCGTGTATCCCTGGAGCCCGTTGGCGCTGAATGCCTCACCGCTGCGCATCCCTTCAAGTTTCAGGCGTTGTGACATGAATTGCTGTGGCGTGATGCGCTTGTTACGGTCGGTTAAAGACACCTGGATAAGGCCATCGTTGCTGCGGGGCGTAGCGACAATTTTGTCTGGCCGGTTGTCGATACGCCAGCCTTTCGGAAAAGACAGCGAGAAGTTCAGCGGTGCGTGATAGAAATTATTGCCCCTGACGATCCCTTCCCTCGCGCTTGCGCCAAACGTCATACCATCAAGTACCCGCAGGAAGCTGTCGCGTTCAACCCGGGTAGCGTTGCCGGTTTTGTGCCTTCTTGCTGCCGCGACAACTTCCTGGAAACGTGCGTCGTTATCCGGATGAGTGGAGAACAGGCCATGGTAAACATTGGCTGCACGCCCCTCCTTTTTGGCGGTGACGACCTCAAAGGCTTCCTGGTTTTTAAGCACGCCGACGACTTCCAGCATGGCATCGGGGTCATAACCGCTCCTCGCCAGATACTGGGCTCCCAGGCGGTCGGCCTCGAGTTCGTGTTCACGGCCATAACCGCGCACGAAGGCAGTGCTGGCCAGATCGGTCAGCGTGTCCATACCCTGTATGCCGGTGGTTGCCGAGATCACGGCACCGAGAAGGCCCGTTGCTGTCGCAGTACTTTGTTGTCGCACGCTGTGACGGGCCGTGACGTGACCGATCTCGTGGCCCAGCACCGCCGCCAGTTCGGCCTCGGAATTCAGGTAGGCCAGCATACCGCGGGTGATGTAGATATAACCGCCCGGCAGGGCGAAGGCATTTACCGTGGCGCTGTCGACAATGGTGAAGCGGTAGATCAGTCCCGGGCGGTGGCTTTTGGCGGCCAGCTTTTCACCAACCCGCTGCACCAGTTCATTGAGCGCCGCATGTTCATACGCGGGCATTTCTTCCATTATCTGCGCGCTGTATTGCCTGCCGAGATTGATTTCCTGGTCTTCTGACATCAATACAAAATCACTTTTGCCGGTCACCGGGTTGGTCGAGCAGGCAGCGAGTAACAACGATGCAGCAATGATGGCTGGCAGGCCGCTTGTGTTCTTCATCTCTTAAGGGTGCCCGGATTTATCATTGGAAGACGTAATGCCTGCCAGGGCTGCCGGATGTTTCACGCGCATTTGCAGACCATCCCGTACCGGTTTGATCCAGCCCCGGGTTTCTACCTGGTGTCCTTCAAGACTTTCCAGAAAACCGGGCTCGAAATTCACAATATCTTTTTTGCTGATAGTTATGACCAGTGACCCCTCTAGATTCACCAATGTTTTATGCTGTGATTGGCGTACTTCCTGTACCGTGCCGCGGATGATGTGGAATCCACGGGTATTCGGGGGTAGTGATTTACTTGCCTTCGTCTTGTGGCTGTCCAGCCCCCACAGGCCAAGACCTTCAATTCGAGCAAGGTCTTCGTGTTGTTGATAGCAGCGATGCCCCCAGGTATTGGGTGGCACCACCAGTGTCGTTGCCAGCCCCTTCTGCAACAGCTGAACCGCAATGTTAGTACCATCTTCCGGGAAAACATGTGCCAGCTGGCGTCCGTAGTGGTCCTTGTGTTCCCGGCCGGCCTGAAGCAGCAGGGTGCGATTGTGTTTATCCAGC
>DAOVYA010000149.1 GCA_030635865.1 Gammaproteobacteria bacterium
CAACAATTGGTCGCGGTTATACTCCAGCTGCGCAATGCCATTCAGAAAAACGGCCATCATATTACTCATAACTGTCCTGCCCCGGAAAATAGTTCGTTACTATTGTACCCATTGAGACATCTGTGCACAGCCACTTCTTTTCCAGGCAGAACGAAGCAGGGCTTCCCCGCGGGGCGCGGGTCCTACAGGGAATCCCGGTCTAAAATCAGTAGGACCGGCCCCCGGCCGGGAATGACCCTGTTCACGACACCATGGGCTTAAGTAAGGGCCATCCGGTCCAGGCACTATTTTTCCGCTACAAAATATTTCAGCAGGAGAATAACAAGCGGAGTGCCATGCAGAAATAAATCAAAAATATCGACAGGTTTAACGAGTGTGCCATCAACCAGCATCCTGAGCTTTTCCCACAGGTGCGGCTCCGGGGAAAACGGGGCAAGCGCCAGTAATACTGCCAGCGGCAATATCAGTGAAAGGGGTATTTTATTCAGCCACGCCATGGGTATCTCCTGCAACAGTCTTTGATTTATACTTCCCGGGATATTATAACCATTACACCCGCATACCGGTCTCACCCGTGACCCCGGTATGCATTTACTTGTCAAACAGTAATTGCGAGTACGCCCGGAACAAGACATGAGACTCTTTTTTAAATATTTCTTCAAACTCGTCCATCTCGTTGCAGGACCCGTCATCCTCGCATGGGAATGGCTGGCATCGCCCAATGGCGTACAGCGCCCGGCAGATGAACAACAGGCCATCGACCAACACACCTCGAGCCTGGTGCTCTACCAGTTCAGGATGTGCCCCTTCTGCGTCAAGGTCAGGTGGACTATCAAGCGCCTGTCGCTCGACATCGAAACCTTCGATGTGCTCAGGGATGCCCCGGCACGTGAGCAACTACTTGCAGGGGGTGGTGAAATCAAGGTGCCGTGTCTGAAGATTACCAATCACCAGGGTAATGAAACCTGGATGTACGAATCTACCGATATCGTCCACTACCTGCAGGAACGCTTTGCATAATCAAAAAGGGGCCGGATACATTTTCTGGTCAAATTTTACGGCAATCATCTGTTTGGTCGGACAAACAGTGACAGGCAAACTATACTGTCACTGATAACCGGATATCATATATTCATCCACTAATTGGAGGTAAACATGTTCCTTAAAGAGAAAGATAGCGATGACCTGCTCGAGGTACTCACACTGAAAGACCTGTTTGACCCCTTCTGCAAAGAACTGATTGGTCGTTACCAGCATGGTGAGGAACCCCAGGACCCTGCGAGTTTTAAAAAAGAGGCCCTGGTATTTCCGTCCGGGGAACCACTGCCAAAGTGCTGGACTGACGCGCATTACCGCGATGACGAACTGCAACGCCCCGCCTGATGCGGAAACACCCTTGTCGAACAGGGGTGCTCGCTGAATCACAGGGTGGAACTGGCACCGGCACCTGCTGCGCTCCAGGGAAAACTAATTTATTCGTCATTGCCGCGTCACTGCGTTCCTCGCAATGACGAGTGACTGCTCTATGCAACCCTTCTTATATACCCGTTTCACGCCCCATCCAGGTCAGCATAATTCTGCTGCCGGAAGCGCGGCGTGCAAATACAAAGAAATACCAGGTCACCCTCGCCGGTATTGGTAATACACTGTTCAGTACCGGCAGGAATATTCACAACATCCAGCGGCTGCACCTCTACCGGCGTCGCATCACCGACCTTGACCTCAGCCACGCCCTCGAGAATCACGTAGTGTTCAATCGTGCCTTTCACCATGTGGAGCCGTGTCGTAACGCCCGGCTCCACGCGCGCCCTTGCTATGGAGCAGCCTTTATCTGCATCTGTGTTATGCAGTTCGGTAATATAACAGCGCTCATCCGTAGAAAATTCCGTGTGCGCGCTGAAATGCTCAACGTTTTTCATACCCTTTTTACATACCGAAACGGGTCTTTACGATATTGACCGGGCCATTTTCCGGAATTTTTATAATAAACAAATCGCCGTATTCAATCGGGCCTTCACCATCGCCCCCAAGCCGCCAGTACATTTTGCGCAGGTTATCCACATTCCCGACCCACAGGATTGTCTTGCCTGAATGCTTATCCAGCATTTCATCGACAATCTGGTTCACCAGCGGGGTGCTCTTTGCCGGTGTGACGGTAATTTCCACATCCAGGTGTTGCGCGAGCGGTTTTACGGTATCCAGGTTACGCTCGAGATCCGGGCTATAAATAGCGCTGATGTTCATGTCAGCAACCGCCTTCACAAGGTCGCGTGCCCTCGCATGACCTTTCCCGGTCAGGACCTTGGTGATCTGGGTTCGTTCCGCATGACGAACCATGATAATACTGGTCTCGGTGCCGGCCGCCGACCGGGCAGCCCCGCCAGAACACGCGGCCACCCAGCCTGACAGCAGCAATACCAGCACAAGGCCCGGGATACGTTTTCCTGCTCGCATAATGATGTTCCCTGGATGCATGATTCAGGTGACTGAATATACCCAACAGCATCGCTCATATCGAGCACAATTCCGGGCGATCAATTCAGGGCTGTGCCTGAAATGACAGAAACTGGAATAACAAGGGGGTTCTACACCATGGAAGGGGAAAGACTGGCCTGGATACTCAGGCCTCCGTATTTTCGGAAGAGCTCACCACGATGCGCAAGCCTGATTGTGTATATAACCCGTCACAGTGGTAGAGGGCATGTTTCAGTTTTTTATAGGTAGGGATATCCAGGCCGGGATTCTCGACTTTTAACAGGTAGCCGTAGTTCAGGATGTATATCCCGAATATATTATTCACTTCTGCAGCGTAATAATAACCAGCACCGGACTCCCTTACGTAGCGGATTCCATTATCGGACGCCCTGAAAATTACACCTTCACAATCGAGTGGCCGCCCGGCCTCCTGCTTCAGCATCCCGGCACCAGGGGTCGGCAGACTATTTGGATTAAAATCATCCGGATCTGACAAACCGGCCATCTGCCTGCCTTTTTTCAGCTCGGTTGCAATCCCAAAGGTGATAAGGCCGATCAGAATGATGACGGTAATAACCGCCGTGGAAATGAATAATGTGGTACCGCTCCCGAAAAGTCCCTTTTTCATCACTCACCTCAACATGAGAGGCACCTGGAATTCGATAATGAATACCCCATGTCTTTATTTTTATATATACACTACGTAGCGTCTATTGTACCTCCGTACCCTGGACTAAAGTATTAGGGAACCTCTGATTAATTAATGAAACACCGTCATTGCGAGCGCGATGTACATGGATGTACAAGTGCCGCGGGAGGCAGGAGCCGGGAGCGGCCAGCGCGGCAATCTCCCAAATCTGGCAGTGGACTTAAGGTGTCCTTATTACGGGATTGCCGCGTCACTTTGTTCCTCGCAATGACGGAATGTTTTCAGACAACGAGATCAGGTATAGCTACCACCCTCGCCCACGGTGATCACACGAATAAGGTCCGTACCGCCAGCTGTCTGGCTCTGGCCGGCTGTTGCCACGATGACGTCACCTGCCTTCACATAACCAAGTTCCATGGCACGTTTGATGCCGAATTGAATTTTTTCTTCATCAGTACGTTTACCGGGATACAGGATTGGCAGCACCCCCCAGTTCATGGACAGTCGGCGGACTACTCCCTGCGAACCGGTAATGGCCAGGATCGGGCAATCCGGACGATGTTTTGAAACCAGGCGCGATGTAAAACCGGTGGATGTCAGGCTGAATATCGCCACGGCATTCAGCTGCCTCGACATCGCCACGGCGGCCTGGCTAACGGCCTCGGTCACCACGTTGGACGGATGCGGCAGTATCTTCTGCAGATAGCCATATTCACTCAGATGCGACTCGGCACGCTGTGCCAGTACCGCCATCATCCTGACCGAATCGACCGGATACTTGCCAATGGCGGTCTCGCCCGAGAGCATGACAGCCGAGGTACCGTCGAGGATCGCATTGGCCACGTCGCTGGCTTCCGCACGCGTCGGCTTTGGATTCCACTCCATCGAGGCCAGCATTTGTGTGGCTGTAATAACCGGTTTGCCATTTGTAACGGTCTTGCGAATCATCATCTTCTGCGTACCGGGTACTTCAGCGAGCGGCAGCTCAACACCCAGGTCGCCCCGCGCGACCATCAAACCGTCGGCTACAGCAATAATTTCTTCCAGGTTTGCAACTCCCGCCTTGTTTTCAATCTTGGCAATAATCGGGATCTCAACATTACGTTCGGCGAGAATCTCTCGCATCTTTACGATGTCATCAGCAGTCTGCACAAAAGATGCCGCAATATAATCCACGTCATTTTCGGAAGCGAAGGTCAGCTCCCGGACCACGTCCTCGCGATTTTCCGGCCCTGCAGCACTTAGCGATAGCTGTATATCCGGCAAATTGACGCTCTTGCTATCGCGCAAGGTACCACCATGCACCACTTCGCAATGGATATCGCCATCCTTAATCGACTTGACCACCAGTTCAATTGCCCCGTCATCAAGCAAAATCGTCGTGCCTGGAAACACCTCTTTGGCCAATCCCCTGAAAGATACTGATACACCGCCTGCATCACCGACCCGCTCACGGGTGCTAAGCACAAAATCTGCCCTGGGACCCAGCTCCACCGATTCAGTGCCAAGCTTGCCGGTGCGAATCTCTATACCCCGGGTATCAATCATCACTGCCACGCCGACACCCAGTTCTGCAGAGGCCTCACGGATCCGCTGGATGCGTTTTTTCTGTTCCTCAAGCGTCCCGTGAGACAGGTTCAGACGTGCGACCGACATGCCCGCATGAATCATCGCCATCACCATCTCCAGCGAATCGCAGGCAGGCCCGATGGTTGCCACAATCTTGGTTTTTCGTATTTCGGATTTCATTTCTGATTCTCTAGGGTGCCATTCTTCCTGGTCGGCAGGGTTTCTTGTGGACTACCGGCCCCATTCTATAACCAATCACGCAAAAGGTATTGTCAAAAATGGAAAATAAGGATGAAAACATTCACACCAGCGGACACGGCCAGTCACCTGTCGAAGTTGCCGCGTCCTTCCCGGCTGGAATCGGCTATTATTACCAGATGCTGAAATAATTGAGAGGAAAAAAGACATGCGTCCATTACTTCGTTTTCTCTG
>DAOVYA010000171.1 GCA_030635865.1 Gammaproteobacteria bacterium
ATGTGGTATCAGCACTGAATGCCGACCCGAAGGCCACATCAGAACTGGCGCAGTCTATCAGCAGCTATCCAAAATCTTCGCCCGGTTATTTTTCTGACATGCGGAAGAAGCTGAAGGACTTTGTCGAGGGCGGGCAGCTGGGTATCTTTGCCAATGGCTACTGGGGTCACCCGGCTTACAAGTTACCACCGGAGGCCAACCTGATGGCCGTGGCGCACTACCTGGAAGCGCTGGCATGGCAGCGTGATGTGGCCAAGCTGCATGCCATTTTCGGTGGCAAGAACCCGCACCCGAATTTCCTGGTCGGCGGCGTCGCCTGTCCGATTGACCTGAATTCCGATTCCGCGATCAATGCCAGGCGGCTGGCGCAGGTCCAGGAAATCATCAACAAGATGCAAGTCTTCGTGGACCAGGTATATATTCCTGATTTGCTGGCCATCGCCGGTTATTACAAGGACTGGGGTGGACGCGGCGAAGGGCTGGGTAATTTCCTGACCTATGGTGACTTCCCGGAAAAGGGCATGGACGACCCGTCCAGTTTCCTGATTCCGGCCGGCGCGATCCTGGACCGCGACCTGTCAACTATTCACGATGTCGACATGAATGCAGCCGATGAAATCCAGGAATACGTCTCGCACTCCTGGTACGACTATGACGGTGGCAAGAACGAGGGACTGCATCCCTATGATGGGGAAACCAGTCTCAATTACAGCGGCCCCACGCCCCCATACCAACAGCTCGATGTGGAGCAGTCCTATTCCTGGCTGAAGTCGCCGCGCTGGAAGGGCAAAGCCATGGAGGTCGGGCCGCTGGCGCGCGTGCTGATGCTGTATGCCAGTGGCCATGAACAGACAAAGGAACTGGTTGGCATGACATTGAGCAAGTTGGACATACCGGTGACTGCGCTGTTTTCCACACTGGGCCGCACTGCGGCGCGCGGCCTGGAGACCAAGATCATCGGTGACATGATGCAGAGCTGGTTCGATAACCTGGTTGTCAATATCAAGGCCGGAGATACCAAAACACACAATGAGAAACTCTGGGAACCCTCAACGTGGCCGAAGCAGGCGAAGGGTGTTGGCTTCATGGAAGCCCCGCGTGGCGCACTGGCGCACTGGATTGTCATTGAGGATGAGATCATCAAGAACTACCAGGCCGTGGTACCGAGCACCTGGAATGCCGGGCCACGTGACCAGAACGGACAGCCGGGCGCCTACGAGGCGGCCCTGCAGGACAACCATACCCTGCACGATGCAAAACAGCCGATCGAGATCCTGCGTACCATCCACAGCTTCGATCCCTGTATTGCCTGTGCGGTGCACGTCACCAACCCGGACGGTGAAGAACTGATCAAGGTAAAGGTGCGATGAATGATGTCTGGATGGGTGTGCATGATGCACCCAACGGACTGGATTCCCGCTCCCCGCGCAGGCGGGGAACGGGAATCCATAAAGTAACTGAAACAAAGACACCGGAGTGCATGTTATGCAACTGAGATCCTTGTCAACGACGCTGCTGGCGTTAATCACCCTGCTGGTTTCCCCGTTCGCCCTTGCACATTCCGGTGCTGGTCATACAGCCGGACTGGCTGACGGTTTCATGCATCCGGTGACGGGGCTTGATCATCTGCTGGTCGTAGTTGCTGCGGGTTTCTGGTCGGCCAGGACCGGAAAACACTCCCTTCAGGTCATCATGATGTTTCTGTTCCTGTTGCTGGCTGGCATGTTACTGGGCGTCACCGGGCTGGTATTTCCGCAGTTGGGGGTTAGCACAATCCTGACATTTTTATTGACGGCACTGGTGATCGCCGTGGCCATTGCAAGGCAGGAAATATTTGCCTATGTATTCTTCGGTAGTTTTGCGCTTTACCACGGTGTTGTGCATATGCAGGAGATGCCTTCTCCTGTATCCGCAACAGGGTATGCTGTGGGGCTGTTACTCTCAACCGGCGTGTTACTGGCACTCGGTATTATACTCAGGCAGGTCATCATAACCCGCAAGCCACACCATCATGTTTCTCATGGTTAGCTGCCAGAATGCCTGCAGCTCCTGATGCATGGCTCCCTCATTACCTGCTGTATTCAATGCTAACCAGGCTGCCCGTCAAGGCGAGGCTTAACCAGCATCGGCAGGTAGACGGTGAGAAAGATGGAAAATGCTGTTATCCACAACACCTGGGAGAAGCCAACCCAGAAGATATAACGGGTCGGATCAATCAGCGGCAACAAAACCCTGAGGACTGTCCCAAACAACAGCGGGATAAATATCCAGAACAGGACCGGCGGTGGCTCGAAGACATTTCTGCCCGTATGGCCCAGGGTGACCCGGGACATCATACCCACGGTAATCATGCCGATACCGCCATAGGCAAAGGCATGCAGCGGCAAAAACGGTGAGATACCGAGGATGAAGACGGCCGCCTTGAGGGCGAACCCGGTAACCAGCCAGCCATAACCAAGATACAGTACCCACAGCAGCGGTTTTTTCCAGATGCCCGGGGTATACCAGTCGGCCAGCCGGATGGCATGCAGAACCAGTAATGCCATGGCGAGTAATGTAACCGGCAGGCTATCAGGGCGGACAATATCCGCAATCCAGAAAGCCAGAAAAAGCACCAGGCTCGACACATCCAGCCACCGCCGGTTTTTCAGCTGCACGGGGTAACCCACGCCCTTTTCAATAAAGAACGGAATCACGCGCCTGCCCATAACAAAGATCAGGGCGACGATCAGGTAAAGCCCGGAGTACAGACCAATCCGTATGCCATCTTCGATAATGCCCAGTGCGCCCGCATAGAATATTCCGTTGCTGAACAGTAACAGCAGCAACTTGGAAATAATCCCCATTTGCTTCCATTGCCTGGCTTTAATGGTCGGGACCAGCAGGGCGCTGATCAGCCACACCATGAAAGCGATGTCCACCAGTGCGATTACTTCCATCGAAACAACGCCACCTGTGAAAAACAGCAGGCGTGCCGTCAGCCAGAGCAGGAACAGCAGCAGCAGGGGAAAACCGTGAAGCGTCTGGATGCCGGTCCAGTTTTTCATCGCGGTCAGCAGAAAACCGGCAATGACGGCCAGGCTGTACCCGTAGATCATTTCATGTGCATGCCAGGTCGTTAACGGCAATCCCGCAGTGTCCTGTTTCCAGCCAAAAATAGTCATACCCATCCAGGCCAGTATAGATGCCACCGAAAATACCCCGGCTCCGGCGAAGAACGGTCGGAAGCCCAGGTTCAGGATGGGAAAACGGCGGGGTGCTGTACTGCTTTCAATATGTTGCACGGTTCAGGCGCCAAGATGCTTGTGCAGACGTGCATCCAGGTTTTTGAAGTGGTTGATAAACCATTTTTCTACATGTTCAGCGAAATCCGCATCGTTGTAATAGGTATTTTCTTCGTAGTCGTCCATGATGTCGCGGATTTCATCGAGTAGCCGTTCATGATCATCCTTGTGTTCCTGGTACAGGTCATAGTGACACTCGCGCATGATTCTCTCTTCCAGTGCAAAATGTGCCGATACGTGTACAAAGATTTCACCAAGGAAGTTCAAAACGGTAAAGGTCGTATCCTCGCCTGACATGGCGTCATGCAACTCGTTAATGAGAGCAATGAGTTCCTGGTGCTCATGATCGACATCGGCAATACCTGTCGAAAATTCGTCTTTCCATTCAATCAGTGCCATGGTGTCCTCACAGGAACAGGAAGCCACCCAGTTCAGGGCGGAAATCAATGACAAAATTCTGCTGTGGCTGCAGCATGATGTCGGCAGACTTTTCGTAGTCGAAGCCTGACGTGCGCCGGCTGTCACGCAGGCGTACTACGAGATGATGTTGACCGGCACCTACCGGGAATTTTCTATAGACCGTCGAGGTGCCATCACTGGCCAGCCCGGAAGGTGCCAGTTCCTCACGGTATATCAGTTGGCCATCCATCTCCGCTTCAACCAGCAGGGATACCCGTGCCCGCAGACACTCGGTTGGCCGGCGCATGTTCGGCGGCAACCGGTTCAACTCATCCTGGGTCAGCCGCCGGCATTCCTCGACGTGCTGGCCGGCATGACTGAAGCTCAGCTTGATGACGGCCTTGTCCGGGTCGTAATGGGTATAGGCAGGCCGGGTGGAAAAATAGCCGACGGCAACTGCAAACAGGCTGTAGGCAATCGCCTGGCCAAGGAACTGCACGAACCTAGTCATGATGTTCGCTCCCTGTTGCGGCCGGCCTGATGACCCTTTTACGCGGCACACGCTGTTCCAGAGTCGACAGTGCCTCCAGCCGGTCATGAAATGCTGATAATTTCCTGTGCAGGTTCTTATAGCGGGTAAGTCCAGCCCAGTATATTTCGATTCTTTCACGTGGTACACGGCTGCGCAGGTACGGGTCACGCTCACCGGTCATGCGCTGTTCCTGCCACTGCTGACCAAGCCGGTAGTGACAATCACCCTCGGCACAGCCAGTCAGGAAAACGCCCTCTGCATATCTGCGTGTTATAACAAAATCGAGAAACGAAGGTGGTAATGCGGCAATACACGGGAGCCTGACAATGCCGATTTGCTCGCTTTTAAATCGTCCCAGATCGGGGCCGTGTTCACAGCCGTAGACGATGAGGCGTGCCTTGCC